>JBHELU010000177.1:0-16512 GCA_046262955.1 Actinomycetota bacterium
CGCCCAGGGAGCGGATGAGGTGTGGTGCGGTGGAGATATCGGATGGGGAGGCCCGTGGGCATCGGAGTGCATGCAGGTGGTGCGGGACCAAGGCTGGACGACGGTTCGGGGGAACACCGACGTTTGGATCACGGGCGATCCACAAACGGTCGAAGACGAAAGCGACCGTGAGTTACTGAAGGCAACAGCCGAAGCACATGCGATTTCGGCCGAAGATGCTCGCTGGCTGATCAATCTTCCGCTCGGTCACACCGGGCCCGGATCGATGTTGCTCGTGCACGGGACGCCGGACTCACCCTTCGTCGCTCCCCTGCCCACTGCCCCCGCCGTGGAGTTCCGGCCTTACGAGAGCAAGGCCGCCATCGTTTTCTACGGACACGTGCACATCGCGTTCACCCGCCGGTTGCAGGACGGAACGATGGTCAGCAATAGTGGATCGGTGGGCCTTCCTGCCGACGCTCCCAGTGCGAGCTATCTCGTCGTCGACCAACGGGGCTCCGACTACTCCTTGTTGCACCGCCGCGTCGGATTCGATCGCCAAAAGGTCGCAGACGAGGCGCGCCGTTCTGGAAATCCGTTCACCGAACGCTTCCTGCAACTCCTTGGAGAGCCGTGATGGGCGACAAGGTCTACTCGATCGAGGAAGCAAACTCGCTGCTTCCATACATCGCGCCTGCCCTCGTCGAGCTGCGCGAGAAATACGAGGAGGCGGCCAAGATCAGGGCTGCCGTCGCACAGGCAGCGGTTACGAATGGAGGATCCCACCACCGTGAGTCGTGGAGCCGCACCATTGCTCGCGTCTCTGAGCTCTTCGAGCGGCTCGAGGAGTGGGAACTGCAATTACGCGACATCGAAACGGGATTGATCGACTTTCCATCGCGTTTTGGGGACGAAGAAGTATGGCTGTGCTGGCGGTTGGGGGAACCGTCGGTCGCGTACTGGCACAGACGAGACGAAGGATTCTCGGGTCGTCAGCCTCTTTAGTTACTCACCCTTGAATCGTGCGGATCGCTTCTCCGACGCGGCCTTCAATCCCTCGATCAGGTCGGTGCTGTTGTACGCGCCCATCACCAATTCGTCGATCGCGCTCGATTCGTCCGGGCGGTGGGAGCGCGCGTCGGTCATGTGATCCACGATCGTTTGGATCGCGCGCTTGGACCCTTGGACGGACAGTGGTGCAAGGGCCGCGATAGAGGTAGCGAGCTCGTCGACGGCTGCTTCGAGATCTGCGGGAGCTACGGCTTTGGTGACCAAGCCCCGTTGTGCGGCCTCCGCACCGGTGAAGCGGCAGGCCGCCATGAGAACCTCCTTGGCCGTTGCGGCTCCACAAAGAGCGACTAGGCGCTGGACATTTTCCAGGTTCACCACGATGCCCAGAGTGGACGAAGGGATGCCGATCGTTGCCTCTGCCGATGCGACCCGAAAGTCACACACGGTCGCAAGTTGGAAGCCCCCGCCCAGAGCCGCCCCATGGATCGCCGCGATCGTCGGCAACCTGAAGCGCGCGACCGCTTCGAGCATCTTTTCGAAAGCTATGAGGAAATCGCTCGCGTGGGGGCCGGACACCGCTGCGAGATCGGCCCCCGCGCAGAAAGCCTTGCCCTCGCCGCGCACGATGACAACGCGCGCTTCACGATCCGTTTCGATATCCGATAGTCCGTCCACGATCGCATCGCACATCTCGATCGACAACGCGTTGCGCGCTTCGGGGCGGTCGAGAACGAGGGTGATTACGGCCTCGGAGCGGTCTATCCGGATCGGCAAGTCGTTACTCGATCACAGCGATGACATCGCCCTCTTGAACGACTCCACCCTCGACGACGTTGACTTCCGAAACCGTGCCGGCTTCCGTTGCGTCGACGGGAATCTCCATCTTCATCGACTCCAAGATGCAGATCGTGTCGCCGGCGGCTATTTGATCGCCAGTAGCGACGAGCACTTTCCAAACGTTTGCAACCATCTCCGCGATCACTTCTTCGCTCATGACGATGCGAGCTCGGCCTGGAGAGCAGATCGATCCGGATCTTTGGGAAGAGAGAGCATCTGCCTAGCGGCCGCGGGGTCCGCCACCGCTCGTCCGCTTCCTTCAACGAGACGAGCAGCCGCTTCGATCAGAGCACCGTTGGAGGGAGCCATATCGCCGTTCGGCAGGTAGAAGTTGTCCTCGAGCCCGACGCGAACATTGCCGCCCAACGAGGCCGCCGCGGAAACGAGCCGCCACTGATCCCGACTGATGCCGATGACTTCCCAAGTACTCGGCTCCGGCAGCAGAGATGCCATGTGCGCCAGCGTTTGGGGCAGCGGCGGTGCTCCGCCCAGCACTCCCATGATCAGGGAGTACTGCACGGGAAGCTCGAGCAGGCCCATGTCGATCAACGGAATGACGTTGCCGATGTGCCCGGTGTCGAAGCACTCACACTCGGCCTTCACACTTACCGAATTCATCCGCTCCAGTAAGAACATGATGTCGGAGAACGGATTGGCAAAAACGAAGTCAAAGATCAGTGTTTTCCGTTTCTTCGAGTACTTCGCATAGTTCATCGAACCCATGTTGAGGGCACCGATCTCCGGCTTAAGGGCCGTTATGTGATGAACGCGCTCTTCCATGGGGACCCCGATGGCACCGGTCGAGTAATTGATCACGAGGTCGGGGGCCTCGGCCAGGATCGCTTGCGTTATCGAGAGGTACTCCTCGACCCGGTAGCTCGGCGACCCGTCGGGATAACGAGCGTGGATGTGTACGACCGACGCGCCGGCTTCGCGGGCTCGACGCGCCTCTGCTGCGTACTCCTCGGGCGTGTACGGGATCGCGGGGCATTGGTCGCGATTGGCGGCAACCCCACTGATCGCGCACGTGATGATGCATAGATCAGGTCTGAACGAGGGGTTCGAGTCACTCATCGCAGCCTCCCTAAGAAATCGGTTATGTGTTTCGTCGTTGCCTCGGGTTGCTCTTGCTGCGTCCAGTGTCCGCAGTCTTCGATGAGCACGCGTTCCAGATCCAAGACTCGCTCTTCCATCCCGTCTGCCATCGAGGGGCTGAGGACCGGATCTCCTGCTGCGGAGATCATCAACGATGGGACTTCGACCTTCACGTCGGCGATGTGCTCGGTCAGCTCCCAGCTGCGGTCCATATTCCGGTAGTACTCGAGCGGTGGCGTGATGGCGCCAAGCGGTTCGAAATAAGCGAGATAACGGTCGATGACATCGTCGGTGAATACCTCTCTCTTCACCGCGGCCCCCAGATAGAACAGCGTGAGGAACTGACGGGGGTCGCTCTCGAAGCGAGCTTCCATCGCGCCTCTCTCTTGGAAGTTCAAGATGTACTGGAACGTGTCGCCCATCTGCGCGAACAGCTCCGTCGGTGGGATCGGGAACCGTGGGAGGTCTGGGGTGTTGAGGCCGATGACCGCTGCGGTTCTGTCGGGATGCAGTCGGGCGAACGGCCATACGAGCAGCCCGCCCCAGTCGTGGCCGACCATCACTGCGCGTTCGTGACCAAGCCCTTCGATGACTCCGGCCAAGCACTCGCACAGCCAAACGACGTCGTAATTGGTATCGGGCTTGTCCGACAGGCCGTAACCGGGAAGGTCGATCGCAACCGCTCGAAAACCTGCTTCCGCAATGGGAGTTAGCTGGTGCCTCCAGGAGAACCACGCTTCCGGGAAACCGTGGCACAGCAAGACCAGCGGGCCGTCCCCTTCGGCGACGTAGAAGACGCGGATCCCGTTGGCGGTGACGAATCCTTTTTCCATCAGACCGGGAGGACGCCGTGTTTGCGCCATGGACGCTCGATCTTCTTTCCAGAAGCCGAGCGCATGGCTCGAACGAGCGTCGAACGCGTGTCGGCCGGATCGATCACGTCGTCGATGAAGGACCACCCCGCGGCGATGTAGGGCGAGATCTGCTCTCTGATCATCGAGACCATGTTGTTGCGCATCTGGTCGCGTTCCTCTTCGGGAGCCGCTTCGATCTGCTTGCGGAAGATGATATTCACGGCTCCTTCGGGGCCCATGACCGAGATCTCCGCAGTCGGCCATCCGACGATGAGATCCGGCTCGTATGCCCGCCCGTTCATGACGTAGTAGCCGGCGCCGTAGCCCTTGCGCATCACGACGGTGAACTTGGGAACCGTCGCTTCGGCCACCGCAAAGAGCATCTTGGCTCCGTGGCGGATGATCCCTTGCTTCTCGACCGCGCTTCCGACGAGGAACCCGGGACAGTCCATCAGGAACAAGAGTGGGATGTTGAACGCGTCGCAGAGCCAGACGAAGCGCGCTGCCTTGTCTGCTCCGTTGACGTCGAGGGCGCCTCCCAGGAATTTGGGCTGATTGGCAACGATGCCTACGGCTCGGCCTCCGAAACGTGCGAATCCGGTGACGACGTTCTTGGCCCAGTCCGGCTTCATCGGAAAGAAATCTCCGTCGTCGGCTATCGAAGTGATGACTTGGTGCACGTCGTACGCGCGACGGGGGTTGGCCGGGACGATGTCGTAGAGGTCTTCGCATCTGCGGTCGTCGGGATCATCGGTCTCGACGAGCGGTGATTCCTCGAGGTTCGAGGAGGGGAAGTACGACAAGTACTTGCGCACGGTCGTTATGCAGGACTCGTCGTCGGCAACTTCTAGGTCTGCAACACCCGAGAGCTTCGTGTGGATCTTGGACCCGCCCATGTCTTCAGCCGAGATGTCTTCGCCGACCGCGGCCTTGACCAGGTGGGGGCCGGCGAGAGCCATGTTCGAGTTGCCTTTGACCATCGGCACGAAGTCGGCAAGGCCGGGGATGTACGCGGTTCCTGCGGCGCCGGGGCCCATCATCGCCGCGACCTGAGGAACGACACCCGACATGATTACTTGCTCGCGGAATAGGTCACCCGTGCGCGCGAACATCGAGCCGGTCGCTTCCTGGATACGCGCCCCCGCGGAATCGATCAACCAGACGAGTGGGATGCGATCGCGGAGGGCCAGCTCGCGGATACGCGTGGCTTTCAGCTCGGTGATCATTCCCATCGAGCCGGCCATCACGGTGAAGTCATACGCGATCACGGCAACGTTGCGACCGTCCACGCGGCCGACGCCGGTGACCACTCCATCGGCCGGTGTGAATTTCCCCTGCATCTGAGGAGACTGAGATTGGTGGTGCGCGAGTAATCCGTACTCGACGAACGAGCCTTCGTCGAAGAAGAGAGCCAACCGCTCGCGGACCGTCAGCTTGTTCTGAGAGTGCTGGCGCTCGACCCGCTCGGCGCCGCCCATGCCGAGGTACTTCTCGCGCTTCTCCTCGAGCTCGGCGACGGTCTCACGCATCTCGGGGCCGTCGTACGTGTATGTGACTTGCGCCCGCTCCCCCTCCGCGCCCGCAGTCTTGTCATCGGAGGACTTTGTGGCTGCGCCGGCGGCCTTCGTAGGTTCGCCCGACTTGGCTTCTGCGCCGGAATCTCTCTTGGATCCGGGGGAGTTTGCTTCGGAGGCCTCAGACGATCCTGTTGGTTCGGATGAGGGCCGCGATTGCTCGGTCGTTTCCGACATGATCACCGTTCCTTGGGCCCTTCGCCGGCGCCGTACGCCGATGCTTTCCCGGGCTCGTCGCCCGAAGGCTACTCCTCCACTCCATGTGACGCCCATCACGCCGCAAGGAGCCTTAGTGCGCTTTCTTTCTGCAATGACTATCGAAAATCGACAACCAGCGCGGCGAGAAAGCCCAGAAGAAAAGTGCGCACGCATCGCCTCTTCGCAACGGGGGCTGATCAATTGGGCGCAAGCATCGGCATGCGGGATGTCAGAAGGCACGGTCCAAAGACGACTGCGAAACGGCCGATGGTCACGGTGCCTCCCGACGGTCTACAGACTTCCCGGCAACCCCGATGGCTGGCTAGCGCAAGCAACGGCGGCCGTGCTGTGGCTTCGAACCGACTGCGTTCTTTCGCACTCGACAGCTGCCCGCATGTGGGGATTCGAGGGCTTCGAACGAACCGTCGTGGAGATCAGCTCATCCCACAAGCTGCGGGGACGAGACTTTGTGAAAGTCCACCACGCGTCGCGCCTGCCGCCGATCGACATCACCGAGAGAAACAACCTTCCGGTAACGACTCTGCCTCGCACATTGGTCGATGTGGCGTCACAGATCCCTGTAGTTCGTTTAGAAGCTCTTGTCGAGCAGGCTTTGTCTAGAAGGCTTTGCGACTTAGATCAGATTGATTGCGCCGCAAATCGCAAAGGAGGAAAAGGGGTCGCTGGGATCGAGCACATCAGACGGCTTCTAACCGAGCTCGAGGGGGATCATCCGGGACAGAGTGAGCTCGAAAGAAGGATGACCCGACTTCTCAGGTCGCGTCCGCTGCCTCGTTTCATAAGTGAATACCCAATCCAAGTCGCCGACAGAATGTTCTACGCAGACTTTGCTAATCCTGAGCTGGGGATAATCGTTGAGGTTGACGGATGGCAATGGCATTCCGGCACGAGGAAGTGGCAATCGGATCTCGAACGAAGAAACCTTTTGACGAACGCGGGGTGGGTGGTGCTTCATTTCACTTGGCGTGACGTCCAGGATCGGCCCGATTGGGTGATCGAGCAGATCAGAATCGCCGCTTCTCACCGCGAAGACAGTCGTTTTCCGACACTCTTTGCAGAAAGAAAGCACTAACGCGGTGGCCTGAGCGGTCCTGCCAAATCGAGTACTAGCTAGTTAGCGGGATTTCCAGACCGGGGGGCGTTTTTGCAGGAAGGCGGTGACTCCTTCGATCGCGTCTTCTGATTCGAGGCACACCGTCAACATCCCCGATAGGTAATCGAGAGCCTGGCGCACAGCCATGTCCTCGGATTCGTAGAACGACTTCTTTCCCAAACGCAAGATCAGCGGGCTCTTGGCTGCGAGCTGGTGCGCAAGAGCATCGACTTCCTTGTCCAGATCGGAAGCTGCGACCACTCGGTTCACGAAGCCCCATCGATGAGCCTCTGCGACCGGCATGCGTTGCCCGGTGAGCATCATCTCCAGAGCGATCTTGCGCGGCACGTCGCGCTGGATCAAAGCCGTGATCATGAACGGCCACAGCCCGATGTCGACTTCGGGTGTTCCGACGTCGGCTCCCTCGGCTGCGACGACGAGGTCGCACGCAAGCATCAGGCCGAAACCTCCGGCAAGAGCGTGTCCGTTCACGCGAGCAACGATCGGCAACCGCGACGCGCGCATGGTTTCGAAGAGTCGCCCAACGTCTGCTCGCTCGAGGTGCTGTTGCACCCGGCCCCCGTAGGTCATGCCGCCGAGATCTCCTCCCGCACAGAACGCCTTGTCGCCTGCACCCGTAAGGACTGCAACCGAGATCGATCCGTCTTCTTCGGCGCGAGCCAACGACTCGGCCAACTCGCGAACGACTTCTGGATTGATCGCGTTGCGACGATCGGGTCGATTGATCGTTATCCGTGCGACGGAGCCGGCCGTTTCGTAGACGACCGATGTTTCGTCGGGAGTCAAGCCCGTCCGGACCTGAGGATGTCCAGTACCGCCTGCGCGTCGTCGTCTTCGACCGGGCGTGGCGCGTCGGATGGCTTCGGGGATCCCATCGCTCGGCGCAGGTTCTCCTCCGCCCGATTCAGCGTCTCCTCCGCGGCCCGAAGCTCGATGCGCAACTCGGTCTCGCGTTGGGCGGCCTCCTCCAACGCCGTTTCGAGCTCCTTGACCTGCTGCTCGTTCTGCTGTGCCTGAGAAGCGAAAACGTCGACCTGAGCGGCACGAAGGGCGTCGTCCCGGCCCAGCTCGAGCAGGCGGTCCACGACTGCCCGACCGAGGTCCTCATAGTTCAGCCGGGACGATTTCTTGGTGAAGCGCGAGCCGAGCATGGATTGAGCGTCACGAAGGGTCACGGGCTCCCTGGACTTCAGGGAGATCATCGTGTCCCGGCCGCGGCGCCCCCGCTGAAGAACCTCGATCCGGCCAAGCTCCTCGAGAAGCTTCACGGCGTCGGCGCTCCGAACTGAGTTCAGTCCAGCTTTGGCGGAAACCTCACGGAGCTTGCCCTCGAATACGCCGTCGGCTGCTGAAGCCTGAAGCTCGTCGAGCAATTTGGTTGCAAGCTCGTGAAGGTTGGTTCGAGCCATGGTGAGAGCCGCATCCTTCTCTTGCCCGGCCTGCCCGACCGGTAGGGATGCCGAAGCTTACTCTCAGACTTGCTGAAAATCTATCGGGCTCGGCTTGCTGTAACACCTAGATGCTGTCCCGAAGACAGCGGGGTTTAGATGCTTTCGAGACGACGTGCAAGCTCGACGATCGCGCTGTGCGGGAAGCGACGGTGGCCTCCAAGTGTCACCACGTGAGGCAGCTTGCCCTCTTTGGCCCACCGAGAGATCGTCTTCGGCGAGACCCTGAGGATGCGGGCCGCTTCGGCCGTCCTGATGAACGGTCCGTCGTCTAGATCGTCGAGAGTAGCCATGACAGCAAAGTCCTGTTGGTCGTGAGTGTCTGTCTTAGCCGTATCGACGCGTTCGACCGCCTCCTAAAGCAAGAGAGGCCAAAAAAAAGGGCCCCTCAGGAGGGGCGGGGCGGCGCTGAGGCGGGGCCTAGAGCTCGTTCAGCAGCTGGCTCAGGCGTGACCGAAGCGTCTCGGGACAGCGATGGGTCCCTCTGAGGCGGGCCAAGACCTCTGTGACTTCCCTATCCAGGCCCACGCGGTCGTAGCAGGGCTTGCACTCTTCCAAGTGCACCCAGATCTCGTGTCGCTCGCCCTCGGACAGCACCTCGCCGTCCAGGTAAAGGTAGGCGCGCGCGAGCGTCTCCCGACAGTGGTACTTCATGCCCCGTTCGGGACCATCAACATCCCCCCGATAGTCCTTCAGACAAGGCTACTCCCGCCATCACTTGCGTGCTCCCTTCACGATCCCCCGGTCACGAGCTATCTCCCATAACCTCTTTTGGAGCGCCTTTCTTCCCCGGTGAAGCCGGGACATGACCGTTCCCATGGGCACATCCATGATCTCGGCCATCTCGGCGTAGGAGAAACCCTCGATATCTGACAGGACCACGGCGAGGCGGAACTGCTCGGGCAGCTCGTCGATCGCCTTGATGATGTCGCCGTCGACCAGGGAGTCGAGCACGAGGTTCTCGGGCGTGGCCTCCCATCGAGGATCGTTGTCCTTCAGCTCCTGATAGAGATCGAAGTCCGCTATCTCGTCCTGCGAAACTTTTTGCGGCTCCCGCTGACGTTTGCGATACGTATTGATGTACGCGTTGGTCATGATGCGAAACAGCCACGCCTTCAGGTTGGTCCCTGCTTCGAAACGGTTGAAGCTGCGGTAGGCGCGCAGCATGGCCTCTTGAACCAGGTCCTCGGCGTCGGCAGGATTGCGCGTCATCCGAAGCGCTCCTGCGTAGAGCGAGTCGAGTATGGGCACCGCGTCTTCTTGAAAGCGCTTCTTCTCGTCGTCGGTCAGATCGACGGGCTGCGGATCAGCCATCGGTCTTGCTCCCACTCGTGCCTGCGTTCGCGCCGGCCAGAAGGCCCGATTCGAAAGAGAACATCAGCTTGGATCGTTCCTCCGCGGCCGACATCGCGATCTGCAACAAGGAATCCATCAGGTCTGGGAAAGCGAGTCCCGACTCTTCCCATAGGTAGAACGAGAACGACCCCGGCGTCGTGTTGATCTCCATCACCCATGTCTCGCCGGTTTGCTCGTTGACGAACGAGTCGATGCGGGCAACACCTCGAGCATCGATCGCCTTGAACGCGCCGATGGCGTTGGTTTGGACGCGCGCCGTTAACTCTTCGGAGATGGGGGCCGGGATCTTGCGTCGGAGGGATGCCATGCCCTCTTTCCCACCGCCCTTGTCCGAGCGCATGTACTTGTCCTGGAACGAAAGGAACTGCTCCCACGCAACCGGCTGCTCGCACACCGATGCGCGCGGCTCGGCCCCCGGGCCCCCCAAGACCGAGCAGTTGATCTCGATGCAACCGTCCATCGCCTTTTCGACAAGGATCCGGTTGTCATAGGCCGCCGCGACCTCGAGCGCCTGTTGAAGGCCGTCACGATCGTCGGCACGTCCGATCCCCACGCTCGAGCCCAATCGAGACGGCTTGACGAATGCCGGGTAGCCGATCGCATCTTCGATCTGAGAGATCGCGGAGCTCGCCGACGATCTGAGTGCACCGACCTCTACCAGATGATGGGGCACGATCGGCAGGCCCTCGTCGGCAAAAGCAGCCTTCATCAGAACCTTGTCCATACCGGCGGCAGATGCGGCAACTCCCGAGCCCGCGTAAGGGATCGATGCAAGGTCGAGGAGGCCCTGAAGCGTGCCGTCCTCGCCGAAGGTGCCGTGGATCGCAGGAACGACGACGTCGAGATCGATCTTTCGGGAGCCGCGCAGACGGCCCCCCGGAACGATCAAACCGCCGAACCCTGCGGTTGGAGGGATGTACGCCTCTTCACCGACCTCCTCGAAGCGCGCCTTCTTGTAAACGTCCAGATCGTTCAGGCCCTCGCCGGTGAGCCACCGGCCTGCGGTCGTCACGTAGATCGGAACGACGTCGTGGCGCGCGCTTAGGGCGGCCATCGCTTGATGGGCCGTGATCACCGAAACGTCGTGCTCGACCGAACGACCGCCGAATACGACACCAACCTTCAGTCGCTCCATGGCGCACGAGTGTATTCGGAGCGTTTTTCGCGTCCGGGCTTGCTTAAGAAAGTAAGGCCGCAGCGCTAATTCTCGTACTGATCGGGCAGGTCGTTCTCGAAAAGCACGACGTCGCCGGGGGCCAGAACCGTCTTCAGATGTTCGGTTGCTTCGGCCAAGGTGTCCACGGTGATGACCTTTGTGTCGCTGCCAGATTCCCGCGCTCCCGCACTTAGAGCATCGCGATTAGTGCGAGCCACGAATAGCGCGACGTCGGCAACGCGTGCGACGTGCGCGCCGAACGCGTGATTCGCTTTCTCTTGCATGGGGCCGAGCTCGATGATCCCGGGAGTTACGACCACTCGCTTGTTGGCCGGCATCGACGCCAGCACTTCCAACGCAGCCGAAGCACCGTCGGGGTTCGAGTTGAATGCATCGTCGATAACTGTGACTCCCCCGGCTCCCTCGATCAGCTGCAGGCGGTGCTCCACCGGCGCGATCGAGCCGGCTCGCTGCGCAACTGTTTCCAGCGGCTGATCCAATGCGCGCGCCACGGCGACCCCCGCAAGCACGTGCGATATCGCGTAACGACCCAAGAGACGCGTGGGTAGCGTCGCCGTGGCTCCGTCTGCGTGGATCGTCATCGAGGTCCCGGTCTTGTCGATCGACACATCGGTCGCGCTCACGTCGGGTCGACCTTCCGGCTCGCTGCCGAAGCGAACCACTCGCACTTTCTTCGTGTCGTCGGCGAGCGCGCGGACGACGGGATCGTCGACATTCATCACGCCGGTTCCCCCGGCGGCAAGCTCGTCGATCACCTCGTACTTCGCTTGCCTGATGACATCCATCGAGCCGAACCTCTCGAGGTGGGCCGGGCCGATCGAGGTCAACACTCCGACCGTAGGGCGTACGAATCTGCACAGCTCCGCGATGTCCCCGCGCTTGTACGCACCCATCTCGACGACGAAGAAGCGGTGTTTGGACTCCAGCTGTTCGTTGATGGTGCGGCACACGCCCAGAGGGGTGTTGAACGAGCCGGGGGTCGCAAGAACCTCCTCCGATTCGCCGATCAGAGCAGCTATCGCGAACTTGGTCGACGTCTTGCCGAACGAACCTGCGACAGCGATCACGACTGGATCGACATCATTCAGCTTGGCGCGGGCTCGGCGCAGGTACATCCCATTGATCGAGCGCTGCACCGGAGTCAGCAGTGCATCCGCGGCAACCACGACCAGAGGGGTGAGGACGATCAGGACAACGAAAAGAACGAGCTCCGCCGTCAACTCGACGGCCGACGATGCGCTGATCGCAGCGGCCGCCACGACGATGATCGCGATCGACATCAGCGCGGCGGTCACCAGGATGCGGCGCGCCCGCGATGTCATGACTAATGGCTTCTTCGCGGGAGGAGCCGTAATGAACGCTGCTCTGCGCGGATTCATCCGACACCACGACAGGAACCGTCCGCGTTTGTATCCCTCGAGCTGGAAGATGTGCAGAGCGTCCGACAGCCTTACTACCTGCCACACCATGAAGGCCGCGAACAGGATGAACTCGACCAGCCTCGTGCCGGCGATTCCGGCGCTCGAAAGGTGAGGATTCAACTGAGCGGCTTCCCCAGGAAGTGCCTGGCTATCCGGCAGAATCGATCGGGCTCTTCGAGATAAGGGAAGTGCCCGGCCCCCTCGAACACCACCAGTCCCGCGTCGGGGATGGCTTTCTCCATAGCGTGCGCGTGCGAAAGAGGAACCGCGTCGTCGAGGCTTCCCCACACGATCAAGGTCGAGGCAGCGATCGCCGGCAGCACGTCGGCCAGGTCCTCGTTTACGACCCGCACCAGGATGGGACGCATCGGGCCCGCTTGCTTGTAGTCGCTCGAGGCGATGCGAGAGTAGATCGCTTGCTTCAAGAGCTTGCCGGGAGGGCCGAGCGCGCCCGCAGCCCGACCAACTCGGGACACTGCTCGTTTGGCGCGCGCCTTCATCGAAGGAGGGATCCGCAACCCAGTCGGGTCGACGACGATCAGCTTGTCCACCAACGGGGGCCGCGTCGCGGCGAGCATCAGCGACGTCTTACCGCCGAAGGAGTGACCTACGAAGTGAGCGCGTTCGATCTCGAGCTCGGCAAGGACTGCCTCGACGTAGGTCGCGTACTCACGCGTGCCCCACACAGCAGCGGGTGGGGGCGATCCGCCGAAGCCGGGAAGGTCGATCGCGATCGTTCTGAAGGCGGAGCTGAGACAGGAGAGGACTGGCGTCATCGATTCGATTCGCCCTCCCCAGCCGTGGAGAACCACGACGGGGTCTCCTTCGCCCGCGTCGATCAGGCGGGTGGTTTGCCCCGCGACGTCGAGCATGTGCTCGGAGGTCGTCATGGTCTGCATCGTTACAGAATTCCACGACGCAACTCGGCAAGCGTTAGGGGCTGCTCGCTCCCGCCCAGTCGATATCGACGATCTTCGTCGGATCCAACGGATCCACGACTACCGGCACGGAGAGGCCCGGGGGAAGGTTGTTTCCGTATCCGCGGGGCACCACCGTTTTGAACGATTCCGTTTGCGGCGGCATACCGTCGGTCTCGATCTGCAGCGTGAGGTCCATCCAGGGACTTCCTTGCACGGAGACACCTGTGTCGCTGGCTCCGAGGATCGTGGCGCGGCCCTTGATGCCCTTCTTCTTTCCGCTCGACGAGCGCGACGGCACGCCGATGTAGATGAAGATCGCGCCCATCGGCAAGAAGACGGCAGCCGGGCCTCATCCAGCGGTCGTTCAACTACAACTCGCGCTGCAACGGCAAGAAGCCACGGCTCTATCTGATCTTCAATCCCAACGCCTGACGACTAGGCTCGCGAACATGACAGCCGAATGGACCGCGCCCGACGTCGAGCGCACTCAGCCCAAGAGGCATCTTCCCGAACGTGAATCTCTCGAGCAGTGGCTCGACTACCACCGCGACACCCTGCTGTGGAAATGCTCTGGTCTGACAGCCACACAGCTAAAAGAGCGCGCGGTGCCGCCTTCGGAGCTCTCGCTTCTTGGTCTGGTGCGACACATGACCGAGGTTGAGCGGTGGTGGTTCCGTATCCACGGAGCCAATGAGGACATGGGGATGCCGTACTCGAACCTCGAGAACCGTCAGGCCGAGTGGGACGTCGAAGATGCCGATGCCGAAGCCGACTTAGAAACCTTCAAGCGTGAGATCCAGGACGCGAACGCCGCGGTTGCCGGTAAGTCGCTAGATGGAGTCGTTCCGACGCACGGCAGCGATCCGCGAGAAGACCCCGACATCCGCTGGCTCTACGTTCACATGATCGAGGAGTACGCGCGCCACAACGGTCACGCAGACTTGTTGCGCGAACAGATCGACGGCGCTACCGGCGACTAGCTTGTAGCGGCTGCTTCGGACCCCTCGTAGTAATCGTCACCCGCAAAAACGGCGCGGAATTGATGAGTGCCTCCGCGGTATCCCGCAGGAATGCTGAGTTTTGCAGTGCCGTCGGATCCCGTTTGCGCGGTTCCGATCGAGGCACCGTCCGCAAAGAAGGTGACGGTCCGACCTGCAAGACCCGAGGTGTGACCGTCGACCAACGTAGCGGTCAGCATCCGCTTCGATCCGGTGCCGACGACCTGGAGTTTCATCGTCGTGATTGCCTTCTGGATCTCGAAGGGTTGCGTCGCGCTCGACTGCAAGTAACTGTCTGCTCCCGCGAAGGTTGCGGTGGCGTCGTAGGGGCCGGGGGCCGACGACAACGGCAGCGTCGCCCGAGCTATGCCGTCGGCTTCAGTCGTAGCCACTGCTTGGTTACCAGCGAGCTCCAGTGTGACCGACCGACCTTCGAGCGGCGTCCCAGACGAATCGACGAGTCTCGCCTCGAGAGTCGCGGTGTCGCCATAGCGTCCCGTCGTCGCCGAGCGATCCGTGAACGAAAGCTGCGTCGCGATATCGACCGGGGGCAACTCGAACCCTGCGACCGAGAACGAGGAGGCCTCGTGGTCGAATCCCGTGAGCTGCGTACGCGTCGACCCTGCCAAGAACGCTCGATCTTGAGTCGAGTTCAGAACTACACCGGCAGACCGGTCATCGCCAGACCCGCCGACGACCTCGGAGCCTGCGTCTTGCAGTCGCGAGTTGTACGCATAGAGCGCCTCTTGGCGGTCGCCGGTGCTGGACAGGTTCTGGACGGTGCCGGCAACGAAGACCCGCTGTCCGTCGTTCGAGACCGTCAGTCCTGTTGGTGCGTCGTCACCGTTGGTGGAGTCACCCGCGGAGTAGGCAGTCGCGGTCCGCTGGCCGCTAAGCGCATTGAAAGCCATGATGACGATGTCTTGGTCGTGCGAGCCTCGCTCGGAGGTTCCGGCGACGTACAAGGTTGAGGTCCTGTCGGAATAGTCGAGGTAAAGAGGAATGTCGTCGCCCGATATCTCCCCGTCAAACGTCGCCGGGGAAGTCCAGATCGAGGCGCCGGTCGCAAGGTCGTAAGCATCGAGGACGATGTCCCAACCATGCTCCGGAGTGAAAGTGCGACCAGCGAGGAACCCAATGCCCTTACCTAGGGCCGAAACGTTGTCGGCTTCGGCAACCATGCCCTCGTCCGCGCGGTTGTTGGGTGATGCCCATGACCGTTCCCAGAGTTTGGCGTGCGTTCTGTAGTTGTAGGCGACGGTGTACATGTCGCCACCCGTTCCGAAACCGCTCGACTGACCCGTAACGAGGAGCGTTCGTTCGCTATCGAGTGAGCCCGAGTGGGGGATGTCCGCCGAGTTCGCATGACCATCGACGGGCGTCGCGTCGAATTCGAGATTCTGCGAACCCGTCTCGTACGTCATGGCGAGGAACTGGCTGCCGCCCTTTGTCCCGGCGAGGCCCAGGAAGCCGCCCTCGTCAGAGATCGCACCGTCGGCAACAGAAGCATTCGGGTAAGTAGCCGAGCGGCTGAGCTTGCCATCGGAAACCGACCGCTCGACCGTGACGATGTTGTTGCCCGAGTTGATCCCCTCGTAGATGAGGTTGTTCTGAGGGTTCACCTCGAACGCTCCCAGCGCGTCGTTCACCCCGACGCCGCCGTCGAACGTTGCCTTCCAGCGCAACTCGCCTGTGTTCGCGTTGTATGCGGTGGTCCCCACATCCTCGTCGTGGATGCCCGCGGCCTGGAGCGCCGCCGGCTTGATAGAGGTCCCGCTCACGAAAACCGTGTCCAGGCCTTGGTTGACGTGGTCCAGCATCTGACTTGCTCCAACGGCCTGAGCGATGTCGTCGCCCAGCGATCCGGTGTCGGAGGTTGTTTGCCACTGGGGCCCTGGGTCTGCGGCGATCGCCGGTGACTGGGCTGTGACGATGGAAAACAAGACGACGGCAGCTAGGGCTGCGTTGAGTAGGCGCATGAAGAAACCCTCAGTTCTGCGATGGGATAGGTCCGCCACCATGCATTCGCTGCCGGGGCCCGGATCTCCTTCCGCACGCGGCCGAGCGACGGTAGTGAGATGAAAAAGACCGCCTAACTAGACGGCCTTTGCAGTTGCAGGGGCGGGATTTGAACCCGCGACCTCCGGGTTATGAGCCGCTATCGGCCGGTCCTGGATGCGCGGAGCTGTTCCTGGCTCGTCGGTTTCAGCAGGTCAGATCGTTGCGCCTTGTTCATGAATCCGGCTTCGTCCGGGCCGATCCGAGTGCGCAGTTAGCAAATCGTTAGCGCGCCTCGTCGGCGAAATTTCGAATCGGGTAACAGAAACGGTCAGTCGTACAGGATGTGTAGCTCATCGGGATCCGTATTGAAGTCGACAGACCGGCAGCTCGGACAGCGCGCCGGTGCCTCGGTAGAGAAAGTGCCGCCGCATCCGCATTGCGGCGGATTCGGCTCTTTACCAAAGGTCGAGCTCGGGCCGAAGTGCCACCACCACTCCTTGCCACAACG
>JBHELU010000178.1:0-3825 GCA_046262955.1 Actinomycetota bacterium
ACCGTGTCCATCATGCCAGGCATCGAGAACGGAGCTCCCGAGCGGACAGAGACGAGAAGCGGGTCCCGCGCGTTGCCGATCTCACGCCCCATCGACTCTTCGAGGTGCTTGCGGTGCTCGGCTCCCTCGTCCAGCAAGCCGTTGGGAAACGACTGTCCGCTCTCGCGGTACGCGTTGCACGCCTCGGTCGAGATCGTGAACCCGGGAGGGACCGGAAGGCCGATATTCGTCATCTCGGCGAGATTGGCGCCCTTCCCACCCAGCAGATTCTTCTGAGACGCGTTTCCTTCGGTGAAGTCGTAGACCCACTTCATTTCAGTTCCTCCGATGCTCGCCGCTTCGAAAGTCCGTGGATCAGTGACCGCCCACAGGCTCGTCTAGGTCCATGTCTATCGTCATGTCATTACCCGACATGTCCACGAATTTCGTCCCTCTGTGGCCATGAGAGTCCCAAACTCGAAGAGACCAGCGCCCGGGTGTCAGGTGATACGTGTACGAGCCGTCGTCATTGACGATCACTTGATCGACGACGTCGCCTTCATGGTTATGGATCTCGACGACTGCGTCGATCGCAGGCTCTGAGCCGTGCACCCTGATCGTGCCGGTGAGTTTGTTCATCTGGGCAATCTTTTTCCAAGGTACTCAACTAGATCACCTGCCGATATCCGATCCTGATCCATCGTGTCTCGATGTCGGACGGTCACCTGCCCGTCGTTGAGCGAGTCGAAGTCGACGGTCACGCAGAAAGGTGTACCGATCTCGTCCTGACGCCGGTAACGCTTACCGATCGAGCCCGTCACGTCGAAGTCCGTGACGAACTCGGCTCGCACCGACGCCGCGATCTGCTCGGCAAGTGGCGTCAAGTCGGCGTGCTTGGACAGGGGCAAGACCGCAACCTTGAAGGGAGCAAGTCGTGGATCGAGCTTCAGAAGGGCTCTTTTTTCGGTCCCCCCCGAGGCCGTCGGAGCCTCTTCCTCGGTGAACGCATCGATCAGGAACGCCATCGCCGACCGTTCCACCCCGACCGCCGGCTCGATCACGTAAGGAACGTAGCGCTCCTCGGTTTCGGTATCGAAGTAGCTGAGATCCTGGCCCGAAGCCTCGGAGTGCGCTTTCAGGTCGAAGTCGGTTCGATTGGCGATCCCCTCGAGCTCGGACCACCCCATCGGGTCGGGGAATCGGTATTCGATATCGAGCGTTCGCTTGGCGTAGTGAGATAGCTCCTCGGCTTCGTGCTCGCGCAATCTGATGTTGTCTTTGCTGAGGCCCAGATCCAGGAACCAGTTCATCCGTTGTTCGATCCAATACTCATGCCACTCTTCGTCGGTTCCCGGCTTGACGAAGAACTCCATCTCCATCTGCTCAAACTCTCTGGTTCGGAAAACGAAGTTCCTGGGCGTGATCTCGTTACGGAACGATTTCCCCTGCTGCGCGATGCCGAACGGGATCTTCTTGCGTGACGTCAGCTGCACGGTTGAGAAATCGACGAACATGCCCTGCGCAGTCTCGGGCCTTAGATAGACGGCGCTCGCAGAGTCCTCGACGGGCCCCATGTGTGTTCTGAACATCAGGTTGAAGTCCTTGGGATCCGTCCACTTGGGATCTTGCCCGCAATCCGGACAGTTCTTAGACAGGTCTACGTGGTCGGCGCGGAACCGATGGTGGCAGTTCGTGCACTCGACCAGAGGGTCGGTGAACGTTGCCACGTGGCCCGACGCCTCCCACACCTTGGGCGACATGAGGATCGAGCTCTCGAGGCCGACGACGTCGCCCCGCTGGTGGACGACCGACCCCCACCACTGTGCCTTGACGTTCCGCTTCAGCTCGATGCCGAGCGGTCCCCAGTCGTAGGCCGAGCGCAAGCCCCCGTAGATCTCGCTGGAAGGGAACGCGATCCCCCTGCGCTTGCAGAGGTTCACGATGGCGTCGATGGACGGTGCCGGCATGTCCGGATGATATTGGGCAGGCGCGCCCATGACGCGCCCCCCTTGCACATGGGGCCCACGGCGCGCTTGCGCTAAGCAGCGCTACAGCTCCGCTGAGTGCGGAATTGGGATTCCTAGTCGGTCCCCAATCCCTTTGCTCAAACCTTGAAAGTCACCTTCGCGGTGCGTGAGTGAGCACCCGATCCGACCGTTCTCACATAGAGAACGTGACGTCCGTGCGCCAGCGACCGTTTGAGGCTCAACTTCCACATCGGCTTCGGATATCCATGCAGCTTCGCTTTTATGGGGTTGGCGAAGGTGGGATCGTCGATCGACAGCTGGACCTTGCCTGCAGGTCGTCGGCGGGCTCCGACGTTCCACGAGAAAGCGGGGGCCGCGTCACGCTCGTCCATCAGGGAGTCCGGTCCGACCGGGCCGTCCAGAGTCTGGAGCAGACCGGTAACTTGATAGAGCTCGGTGCCCGCCTTCGGATCGCCGACTGCGGACGGTGGGATCACGAGATCGACCCTGCCCGGCTTTAGCTTTGCGTTCTGGCCCTTGCCCTTTTTGCTCTCCTTGTAGTTGTACGTGATCTGTTGCGTTCGCGTCGCGTCCTCTTCGTAGGTTGCGATCTTGCCGATGCCGGCTTGGCTGGGGATGAATCCGGGCGCTCCTGCATAGGCGCGACCCGCACCGCCCCCGGGCTCTTGCAACAAGGCGAAGTACACGCTCGAGTCGTGCCAGAAGAGCACTTGGTAGATGTTCGTTCTTCCAGGTGCCGACGTCTCCGGCGGAAGGTTGTTGACCTGTAGGTGCGCGACAAGCGATCCCTTGTCCGCTCCCTTTTTTGGATAGGTGAACCAGGTGTTTGTCACGTCGAGCGTGGGATCGCTCTTGCACGGGCAACCCGACCCGTGGCGAGGGTCGGGGGAATCGCCCTTCTTGTCTTTGCCCCAGTTCTTAGCCGGCAGCCGGTACCTCCCCGACGCGTTCAGCCGCCCGTTCTTGAACGCGGCCTTGACGATCTTCGGTTTGGCTAAGTGGGACTTAACGACCCCAACTTTCTTGTAGAGGCTGGGGCCTGATTTCTGAACCGCATGCAGGATGAAAGCTCCACCGGCATCTGGGTCGGCAGTGCTATTAGAAAGCTGGTTGTTCGTGTCGTTGTACGCGATGTGCAGCATGCCGCGGGTGTCGATCGCGGATGTGAAGTCGTCGAGCATGTTGCGGTCCTCACCCTGGCCGGCAGTGCACCCGATCCCACTGAGGCAGACCTCGTTGTCGTGGTTCGGATGCGTGGTGACCTGAACCTGCTTCCAAGAGGCGCTCGCTCCGTCTAACGCGTTGAGGCTCTGGGCTGCGTAGACATTCCAGGGGCCGCGGTCGTCGGCGGCGCCCTTGTCGTTGTGAGTTCCGTACCAAGTCACCCACACGCGACCTGGATCCCCGGCCGAGACCCACGGAAAGATGTTGTCCTTTAGGTCCGGCGAGTTCACGTGAGCCGGTGTCGACCACGTCTTGCCCTGGTCTTTCGACGACGATAGGTAAACGCCGCGGTCTCCGCCCGTCTGAGCCCACACGACGTATGGGTTTCCTGCGTCGTCGACGGCAACTACTGTGAAGAGAGTCGCCACCTCTCCGGTGCCCGTCGCAACCGTGACGTCCTGTAAGTTCTGAGCGTCGGCTCCAGCAGAAGCTACGTGCACCGCCGACCCGTCACCCCAAGTGACGTAGATCTTGTGATGCACCGGGTCGGTAGCCATGTTGCCCGGGTTCGGGCCCGACACGATGCCCAGCTGCCCGTCCAGCCACGTCTTGCCGTAATCGTCTGTGTAGATCACGGAGTCGCCGTTGACGTCGAGGTTGTCGTACCACTGGTAGATGCGCGCGGTCTTCTGGC
>JBHELU010000179.1:0-6912 GCA_046262955.1 Actinomycetota bacterium
TTCAATGTTCGCGCGTACACGAGATGCCAGAGATGCGGGCGCCCGCGTGCTGTTTACAAGCGGTTCGGGCTGTGCCGGCTGTGCTTCAGAGAGATGGCGCACAACGGCGAGATCCCCGGCATCACGAAGTCGAGTTGGTAAGGGCAGGAGGCTCGAGTAGATGACGATGACCGATCCCATCGCGGACATGCTGGCTCGCGTCAGGAATGCATCTTCCGCGATGCACGACGAAGTCACGATCCCAGACTCGAAGATCAAGCAGTCGATCGCGAGGATCCTCGCCGACGAGGGATACGTCGACGCGTGGGAAGTCCAGAGCGACGGACCTCACCCGATGATCCGCATCCAGTTGCGGTACCCGGATCGCGAGCGAGCGATCGTGGGCATCCGCCGGATCTCCAAGCCGGGCCGGCGGGTCTACCGAGGCGCTCACGACCTTCCGCGGGTTCTCGGGGGCCTTGGTGTCGCGATCATCTCGACGTCACAAGGTGTCATGACCGACAAGCAGGCTCGCCGTGCCAATGTGGGCGGCGAAGTTCTGGCGTACGTCTGGTAGGGAGAAGAGATGTCACGAGTAGGACAGGCTCCGATAACGATCCCCGACGGGGTGTCGGTCAGCATCGTCGGATCGACGGTGACCATTAACGGCCCCCGTGGTGAGCTGCAACGTTCGATCCCCGAGCACATTGGGGTCGAACAAGCCGATTCGGAGATCAGGGTGACCCGGGAGCGGGACTCGCGCGAGGTCCGAGCGCTGCACGGGCTGATCAGGAGCTTGCTCGCAAACATGGTGCAGGGAGTCACGGAGGGCTTCGAGAAACGTCTCGAGATCCACGGTGTCGGCTACCGCGCGACCAAGCAGGGCAACGATCTCGAACTTGCGGTCGGGTTCTCGCACTCCGTCAAGAAGCCGGCACCCGACGGGATCGACTTCGAGGTTCCGGCCCCCACTCGTATCACTGTGAAAGGCATCGACAAGGAGCTCGTCGGCCAGACGGCTGCCGAGATCAGGGCGATCAGGAAGCCCGAGCCCTACAAAGCCAAAGGCATCCGCTACGAAGGCGAGCACATCCGGCGCAAGGCCGGTAAGGCCGCAAAGGCAGGCGCATGATGAAGGCACAAGAAAAGGTCCGCGGGCGCGTACGTCGGCACTCGCGTGTCCGAAAGAAGATCGTCGGGACGGCCGACAGGCCCCGCCTTGCGGTCTTTCGGTCGAATCGACACATCTACGCGCAACTGATCGACGATTTCGCACATTCGACCGTGGCTGCGAGCTCGACCCTTGCAGCCGGCACTGGGGGCGACCCAAAGGAACGTGCCAAGGCCGTGGGCAAAGACATCGCCGAGAAGGCGAAAGGCGCGGGGATCGGACGCGCGGTGTTCGACCGCGGCGGCTTCCGCTATCACGGACGGATCCAGTCGGTCGCCGAGGGTGCCCGCGAAGGAGGACTCGAATTCTGATGAGGAATAGACATGGCTCGTAGCGGTGGAGGGCGCGGACGCGACGACGATCGCAATCAGTACGAAGAGCGCGTCGTCTCGATCAACCGCGTCGCGAAAGTCGTCAAAGGTGGGCGGAGGTTCTCTTTCACGGCTCTGGTCGTCGTAGGTGACGGCGCAGGCCAGGTCGGGGTCGGTTACGGGAAAGCACGTGAGGTCCCGGCGGCCATCCAAAAGGGTGTCGAGGAGGCCAAGCGCAACTTCTTCAAGGTGCCTCTCGTCGGCCAGACCATCCCTCACGACATCGTTGCCGAAGAGGCGGGGGGCGTCGTCCTTCTCAAGCCTGCGTCGCCGGGCACCGGTGTTATCGCCGGAGGACCGGTGCGCGCGGTCGTTGAGTGCTCCGGGATCCGTGACATCTTGTCGAAGTCGCTCGGATCGGACAATGCCGTCAACATCGTTCACGCCACCGTTAAAGCTCTGAAGACTCTGAGCACGGCCGAATCGGTCGCTCGCCGTCGTGGGAAGACACCCGAGGAAGTCGCTCCGGCGTACCTCCTCAGGGGCTCCACGATCGGGGCGGACGACGGGAGATAGAGATGGGACAGGTAAAGGTCACCCAGGTGCGATCCGCCACGTCCAGAGGCAAAAGGCAGCGTGGCACGATGAGAGCGTTAGGGATCAAGCGCATGGGAGACTCTGTAGTCCACGAGGACAGGCCCGAGATCAGAGGCATGATCCGGGCGGTCGAGCACCTCGTGACCGTCGAGGAGTTGAGCTAGATGAAACCCCATGACCTCAAGCCGGCGCCCGGCGCTCACAAGCGCTCGAAGCGCGTGGGCCGGGGGGAATCGTCCGGCAAGGGCAAGACCGCCGGACGCGGCACGAAAGGCACCCGCGCCCGAGGATCGGTAAAGCCTCATTTCGAGGGCGGTCAGATGCCTCTGGCGAGGCGTGTTCCGAAGCTGAAGGGATTCAAGCCTCCCAGCCCGACCCGGTACGGAGTGGTGAACGTCTCCGAGCTCGGCGATCTCACTGGGGATCGAGTCGGTCCGGAGGAGCTGCGCGCGGCAGGTCTCGTTCGCAAGAGAGATCGTTTGATCAAGGTTCTCGGCGAAGGCGAGCTGACGCGCGCGGTGACGGTTGTCGCCCATGCGTTCAGCGGTTCGGCGCGCTCGAAGATCGAGGGTGCCGGAGGGACCGTCGAGGTTCTGTCAACACGCCCTGAGAGCTCTTCCAAGTGAACATCCTCGGTGGGTTCGTAAACGCCTTCAAGGTTCCGGACCTTCGAAAGAAGATCCTGTTCACCGTTCTGATCATCGGCGTATACAGACTGGGCGCGCACATCCCGACGCCGGGCATCGACGTGCAGAAAGCGCACCAGTTCGCCAGTGGGGTGCAGGGCGGCGCGCTCGCATTCATCAACTTGTTCTCGGGTGGAGCGCTGACGCAGCTGGCGATCTTTGCGCTCGGGATCATGCCTTACATCACGTCTTCGATCATCATGCAGTTGCTCACGGTTGTGATCCCGAAGCTCGAGGCGTGGTCGAAAGAGGGCGAGGCCGGCTATAAGAAGATCACCCAGTGGACCCGGTACCTGACGGTTGCGCTGGCGATCCTTCAGTCCACCGGACTTGCGTTCCTCTTCCACAACGGGAACATCACCGACGCCAACGGAAACGCTATCGATCTGATCCCGCACTTCAGCGCTCCGCGGGTTGCGCTGATCGTGCTTTCGCTAACTGCGGGAACGTCACTGATCATGTGGTTGGGCGAGATCATCACGCAACGCGGCGTGGGAAACGGGATGTCGATCTTGATCTTCGCTTCGATCATCTCCCGGCTGCCTACCGAAGGTAACGGGATCCTGGCGCAGAAGGGCGGCTTCATATTCACGATCATCTGCGCGATCGGCGTCTTGATCATCGTGGCGATCGTCATCATGGAGCAAGGTCAACGCCGGATCCCGGTCCAATACGCGAAGCGCGTTGTTGGACGAAAGATGTACGGGGGCAGCTCGACCTATATCCCGCTGAAGGTCAACCAAGCCGGCGTCATCCCGATCATCTTTGCGTCCAGCGTTCTGTACATCCCGCAGCTGTTGCAGAACGTGATCCAAAACAAGGGGATCCAGAGTTTCCTTACGAACAACCTGTTGAACCCGCGCAGCTTCCTATATATGGCCATATACGGGTTGCTCGTGGTCTTCTTCTCGTACTTCTATACGGCGATCACATTTAATCCGGTCGACGTCGCGGACAACATGAAACAGTACGGAGGTTTCGTTCCGGGCATCAGGCCGGGACGGCAAACCGCCGAGTATCTCGATCGCATCCTGACCAGAATCACTCTTCCGGGCGCGATCTTCGTTGCGGCGATCGCGTTGGTCCCATCGGTCTTCCTGGCGACGCAGAACATCCAGCGGCTCCCGTTCGGAGGTACGTCGATCCTCATCACGGTCGGCGTCACTCTCGAAACGATGAAGCAGATCGAGTCGCAATTGATGATGCGTCACTACGAAGGCTTCTTGAAGTAAGAGGCAGCGGGCTCGTATGCGTATCGTGATCTTCGGCCCCCAAGGGGCGGGTAAAGGCACTCAAGCCGCGCGCATCTCTGAGCGGTTCTCGATCCCCGCGATCTCGACAGGCGAGATCTTTCGCTGGGCGATGGCGGGGAAGACCGCTCTGGGTCTGAGGGTCTTCGAGTACGTGGACGGCGGCAAGCTGGTGCCGGACGATCTCACGATCCATGTGGTTGCCGACCGGCTCGAGGCCGAGGACAGCCGCGACGGCTTTCTGCTGGACGGTTTTCCCAGGTCGATCCGCCAGGCAGAGGCTCTCGACAAGATGATGGCCGACCAGGGAGCGTCGTTGGATGCGGCACTCGTGATCGACGTGCCGGAAGAGGTGTCACTCCGACGGATCTTGGGTCGGCGAGCGTGCCTCAAATGCGGGCGCAACTACCACATCGATTCGCCCCCGAAAGAGAACTGGACGTGCGACGCGTGCGGGGGTCAGGTCGCCGGACGGACCGACGACATCGACGAGCGAACGATCCGCCAGCGGCTCGCCCTGTACCACGAGCAGACAGAACCCCTGAAGACCTATTACGGTGATCGCGGGCTCCTCCGAGAGGTAGACGGTGAGGGCACGACCGACGAGGTCTTCGCCCGCATCGAGTCGGCTCTGGAGTCCGGATCGAGGGGGTAGATGATCTACAAGAAGTCCCACGAAGAGCTGACGATCATGCGGCGAGCGGGCTCACTCGTTGCCGACACGATCGCTCGGGTGCGTGATGCACTCCAGCCCGGCGTTACGACGGCCCAACTAGACCGCTTGGCCGAAGAGACCATCACGGCTGGGGGTGCCTCTCCCTCCTTCAAGGGCTATCGGGGCTTCCCCGCGTCGATCTGCGCCTCGGTCAACGAAGAGATCGTCCACGGCATCCCCGGCCCCCGTCAGCTGAACGAGGGGGACATCATCTCGATCGACGTCGGTGCGTTCCTCGACGGCTTCCATGCGGACTCCGCATGGACATTCCCGGTAGGCGAGGTCGACGAGCTGGCGAGCAGGCTTCTGCAGACCACCGAGCAGGCGCTCGACGCAGCCATCGCACAGTGCAAGCCTGGGAACCGTCTCGGGGACGTCGGTTACGCGGTCGAGCAGATCGCCGACCGAGCCGGCTTCGGGATAGTTCGCGAATACGCGGGCCACGGTGTGGGGCGCGCCCTCCACGAAGAGCCCTGGGTGCCCAACTACGGCCCGCCGGGCCGCCGCGAGGTGCTCGCTCCCGGTATGACCGTTGCTATCGAGCCCATGATCAATGGCGGGGGCGACGCCACGAAGTCGCTGTCGGACGGCTGGACGGTGGTGACCGCCGACGGAGCGTTGTCGGCCCACTTCGAGCACACGGTTGCCATTACCGAAGATGGGCACGCGATCCTGACCGCGCATGCCGACGTTCCGGCGATCTAGAAGGGCAGGTCGGACGATCGGACGCCCCGTGGGCCCGCTCTGCAGTCGTCTGCTATCCTAGGCGGCCGGCCCGACCCGAGTAGTCGCGCGCCCCTTAGGGGGCGTTTCTTATGGGTTGGGAAAACCAGGAGTTACAACTCTAGGGGTAGTGCGCGTGGCCAAGGCTAAGAACAAAGAGAAGGTGCCCTCTTCGAAAGAGGAAGGGATCCAGGTAGAAGGCACGGTCGTCGAGCCGTTGCCGAACGCCATGTTCAAGGTCGAGCTGGACAACGGCCACAAGGTCCTGGCGCACATCTCCGGAAAGATGCGGATGCACTACATCCGGATCCTGCCGGGGGACCGAGTGCTCGTGGAGCTATCGCCCTACGACCTCACCCGGGGCCGCGTTGTCTACAGATACAAGTAGTCGGGAGCGAACGATGAAGGTGCAGCCGAGCGTCAAGAAGATCTGCGACAAGTGCAAGATCATCCGTCGCCGCGGCCGCGTGATGGTCATCTGCTCGAACCCACGTCACAAGCAGCGTCAAGGCTAGAGGGGGTTAGTTAATGGCACGTATCGCCGGAGTCGACCTTCCTCGTGAGAAGCGACTCGACATCGCGCTCACGTACATCTACGGGATCGGCCCTACCAAGGCGATGCAGACGTGTATCGGATCGCTTGTCACGCCAAACACCCGGGTACGCGACCTGACGGACGACGAGGTCGTTCGTATCCGTGACTGGATCGGCAATAACTACCGCGTCGAGGGTGACCTTCGCCGCGAGGTCAACCAGAACATCAAGCGCAAGGTCGAGATCGGGTCCTACCAGGGGCTCAGGCATCGCCGCAGCCTGCCGGTTCACGGTCAGAGGACCCACACGAACGCACGCACAAGGAAAGGCCCCAAGAAGACGGTTGCCGGTAAGAAAAAAGCAACTACAAAGAAGTAGCGGAAAGGTTTTGATTGGCTGCTCCTAAGAAGAAAACGAAGACCAGAAGGCGCGAAAAGAAGAACGTCGTCCACGGTGTCGCGCACATCAAGTCGACGTTCAACAACACGATCATCTCGATCACCGACCCCGAGGGGAATGTCCTGTCGTGAGCGTCGGCCGGCAATGTCGGCTTCAAGGGCTCTCGTAAGTCGACGCCCTTCGCCGCGCAGCTCGCTGCCGAGGCGGCGTCCCGGCGCGCGCAGGAGCACGGCGTCCGCCGGGTCGACGTCGAAGTGAAAGGTCCGGGTTCGGGCCGCGAGACGGCGATCCGGTCGCTCCAGGCGTCGGGCCTCGAGATCATCGGGATCAAAGACGTAACCCCGGTACCGCACAACGGCTGCCGGCCTCGAAAGAGGAGACGCGTCTGATGGCTAGGTACACCGGTCCCGTCTGCAAGCTCTGTCGCCGCGAGCGTACGAAGCTCTTCTTGAAGGGCACGCGCTGCGAATCGCCCAAGTGCCCGATCGAGAAGGGCCGTCCACCTCCCGGCGAACAGGGACGCGGTCGAGTGCGCGAATCCGAGTAC
>JBHELU010000180.1:0-2880 GCA_046262955.1 Actinomycetota bacterium
CCCGGCGACTTGCGGACCATGAGATCGGTGACGCTCATGATCGGCTTGGTCTCGACGTTCTTGCCGACATCGCCGAGGGTCGAAATGGCGTTCCCGAGCTCGACTCGCCGCGTCAACTGTCCCGTGCTGGACACGACGACATCGGCGAGCTGCGTGATCGCGACCGCCATGACGAAGTTGGCTTCGGTGATCGACCCGTTGTTGACGTTCACCTGCTTCTTCTGGGACTTGAAGCCGACGTTCAGAACCTGCACGTCGACGTTGCCGGCCCGAACGTTCTGAATCGTGTATTTACCGTCTTCGGCAGCCACCGCGGCCGCCGTTGTCCCGAGGACGAGGACGTGGGCGCCGGCTACCGGCTGACCGGATTCCGACGTGACCTTTCCGGTGATCGTTCCCTGCGCGTTAAGAGCAACGCGTGAGGGCGCGAGACTGAGCAGCGCCGCTCCACAAACAAGCAGCAGATTCCTACTTCCTGATCCCATAACCGATTCCTCCGGAGGAAAGGTCGCGTGGACTTTTGGGTGAGCCAACCGGGGCACGCCGCGCGCGGCCGCACAACACTGAGGTGGGGCAAAAACGGGGGTCCAGCGGGTGAGACGCTACGGCCCGGATTCGAGCGCGTCAAGACGCAACGCCAATGAGAATCGAGGCTCTACTCCTCAACTTCGACATGCCATCCGAGTGTCACGTCGTGAATGGAATCCGAAGATTCGCGGCTTGGTTCACTGGTGAGATCGCGTTACCGAGGGCATGATTCGAGTACCAATCTCCACGTCCCTTCCATTCGATCTTTGATCAACGCCCGATTTCCGTCGACCACATGACTTCGCGTCGGCTGGTCCTGGTAATGATTACGACGGTTACCGTTCTGCCCAATGCTCTCTGCGGGCAGAATCGACCCGTGGTTCCGACGGGGGTTGGGACCTTCCAGGGCTTCGTGATCGACAGCGTCCATAATGGGCCGCTTGTGGGAGCGATCGTCATGATCAGCGGCGTCCCGCAGATCGCCCAGACCGGTCCGGACGGGAGCTACCGCATCGACAGCGTTCCCCCGGGCAGTTACAAACTCAGTCTGTCGCACCCCTTGCTCGACACCCTCGGGATGTCGGTGACGACGCCATCGATGGTGCTCAGACCGAACGAGACCGCGACCGTGGATCTCGCGCTGCCGTCCGGCAATCGCATCGTCTCGATGCTCTGCCCCGCCCCGATGCTCGCTGCGCGAGGTCCCGGCGCCTTCATCGGACAGGTCAACGATCCGGATACCAACACCCCCGCGGTCGGCGCGAAGGTTCAACTCGTGTACGACGAACCGAACCCGCTCGGATTGAAAACACGCCAGACGGTCAGAGAGTCAGCGGTCGACTCCGGGGGCAGCTACAAGATTTGCGGGCTTCCTGTTCCATTCACGGGGAAGCTCCAGGTGTTCCGAAGCGGGGTCAGCTCCGGCCAGGTCGAAGTGCGGATCGAGGAAGGAGCCGTTGGCCTCCGCAGCCTCACCGTGGCCGGTATCCGCCAGGTGGCCGCCGTTGCCGATACTGCCGGCCACGTCAAACACCTTTATATAGGAAGCGCCCGCCTCACCGGAAAAGTCACCAACAAGGCTGGCCAACCGGTCGCCGGCGCTCGCGTCGGGCTCGAGGGCGCCGCCGCCGCGACGGTGACGGGACCGCGCGGCGACTTTTCCCTCGACAGCCTGCCGGCCGGCACCCAATCGGTGGAAGTGCGGAAGCTCGGCTATAGCCCAACCGACAAATCGGTGGAGCTGGCGACCGGAACCCCGGCGTCGGTGACTGTAGTGATGAACGACTATCAGCTCGCCCCGGTGCGGATCGAAGCGCTGCGCGAAAGCGCGCTCGTGGATCTCGGATACACCGATCGGAAACGACGGGGCTCGGGCTTTTTCATGGACGGCGACAAGATCCGGCAGGAGGCCGCCCACTTCAGCGAGGTGGTTCGGCAGGCCCCGATGCTCAAGCTGATCCCCACATCGAACGGCAGGTACGTGATTCAATCGGCTCGCGATCCCAACATGGGGTGCGTGCGATTCGTCGTCGACGGCTCGCCATTCAAGGAAATGTCGCCCGGTGACATCGACGACTATATCCAGCCGAATGAGGTCCGGGCGATCGAGATCTACAACCCGTCGAGCGCTCCGGCGCAATTCCAGGACCCGGCGGCGACGAAGTGCGCTACCGTGGTGGTCTGGACGGTCCGTGGCATCAACCGCGCCTCACGCAAGAAATAACTGGAACTTTCCCCCGGTTGGTGGCACTGTTGAAGGGAGGAGTGTGATCTGGGTCTGGCCGGGACCGTCGGTTCCAGTCAATTCGGCCCGCGATTTCAGGGTTTGGACCAGAAGATGCTTTTCTGGGCTCGCACGCCGTCACAGGGACGGCTGTTCGAAGCAGCAGTGAAAGCATCCGGGGAAAGTCCCGGGTAAGGATCAGCAATGCGCGGAATCAATCGCCGTCGTGTGGAGCTGGCTCTCGCCTTCAGCGCGATGGTCGGCCTGAGTGCATGCGCCCCTCCGAAAGGAGGAAACCCGGAGCCCGCGAAGCCCCCGGTTCCCCTCGTCGTCTCCAACAGGAGCGACTTCGAGGTCGTCGTCTATGCGGTCCCCTCGGCGGGATCCAACGGGATTCGCCTCGGCAACGCGCGATCGTTCGCGACGACCACGATGAGCATTCCTCGCAACGCCATGCGCGGATCGGATGTTCTCATCCTTCGCCTGCACGCCATCGGAGGGTCGAGCCGGATGAACTGGACGAGCCCCGCGGCGTCCATCGACAACGATGTCACTGCGCAGCTCGACATCCGCATCGACGCGACCGGGAATATGAACAAGAGCGCGCTCTACACCGAGCAGGGAAGCCT
>JBHELU010000181.1:0-8193 GCA_046262955.1 Actinomycetota bacterium
TCTGATCTTCGGCTGTTGTCATGGCTTCGGAGTGTAGCCGTGAGACCTCCGAAACAACGGCGGAGAAAGCAGTCCGATCACTGTCCGAATTGCCCGAGAAAGGAATTTCTTACCGCCTGCAGGGGAGTCGCTTCGCGGGGCGAACCCACACAGCATGAGCCTCTCGCTGCTGTCGGATCTCCGCGACTTGAAACGGGCGTTTTCGGAGCTTTTCGTTCCGTCACCCGAAGACGAGCAGGCCAGCTATCAACTGGCAGTCTCAGCGCGCCGGTTCTCCAGACGAACCAAGGCCGTGGTCGACGACAAGCTGAGTTTTTCGGCGACCCTGATGCGTGCCGGCGAAGTCGACGCGGCGAACAGACTGCTCGCGGAGTTCGAGCGCGACGTGCGAGACGAAGAGGCCGCTTTGATCGAATGTGTCAACGAAGTCAAAGCCGCGGGGGCCGTGCGCAAGCAGTTCGAATTGCGTCGCCGGGTAGCGGGGCTGGCAGCATTAGGTGTCCTCGGATCGAGCGTTCTCGGACTTTCGGCTGCCGGTATGGCTGCAGCAAGCATGTTCAAAGATCGCTCTTCGAACGGGCATCGACCGGCGGGGGGTCAAGCCACAGGACAGATGAATCACGCTTCGGCTCACACCAGTGCTGTAGGCAATCGCTCACACAAGCTCGTTCGCAAAGTGAAGATCGCCGGTGTCAATGTGACGCTTAGAGGCGACCAGCTGGCCGCTTTCAAGGCGCTGACGACCGGAACCGTCCAGTCCAGCGAGATCCAGCGCTTGTTGGTGCTGCTCCCCGACGCGGTGGCGGCAAAGGTTCAGAAGGCGATCGGCGTCGTGAACTCAGTGGCTGCGTCGCCATCGGCCCCTGCCGAGATCCAAATGAAGATTAAGAAGATCAAGAAAGCGACGCATCCCAAGCACGAGACTGCGGAACCAACCCCCAGCGAGTCCCCCGATTCCTCGTCGAGTGATCAATCGGGCTCGGATGCCACGTCACACAAGTCGGGTCACCACCACTCCCACGGATCCGGCAACGGCGACGGCCAGGGGGACAACATCCCGCTCCCCCCTGTCGAGGGCGATGGGATCGGCGACTAAGCCGCCCTCTGCAAACGCGCCTCTTATTCAGCGGCGGGCCCTAGACCTGCTCGAAAGAGCTCTCTCCGCCTTCTAGCGTTCCTACCAAGCCAATCTGCTCGATAACGACGCGCCGTGCCCCGTCTAATACCCGACCGATCCTTTGAGCGTGATAGCCGCGTGCTTCGGCAGCCTCGACTGCCGTCCGCGCGGAGTCTTCGGTGACAACTGCAATGAATCCGGTGCCCATGTTGAAGACGCGGTACATCTCTGCGTGCGACACCGAGCCTGCGTTCTGGATGAGCTCGAAGATCGCATGTGTGGGGGGTAGGTCGGTCAGCTCGTACGTCACGTCGGATTCCAGACGACAGAGGTTGGCAAACCCGTCTCCAGTGATGTGGACCATGCCGTGCATGTCGACATTCGCTGCTCGCAGGGCCGCGATTGCGTTGACATAGATCTCGGTGGGTCGTAAGAGCTCGTCGCCAAGCGAAGCATTGAGGTTTGGGATCTCGTCGTCGAGCGAATACCCCGCGTCTTGAAGCAGCACCCGTCGAGCCAGAGTCAACCCATTGGAGTGGATACCGGAGGATGCGAACCCGACGATTGCATCCCCTGGTCTGACCTGGTCTCCAAGACAGAGATCCGTGGGATGCATCAAACCCACGCACGCGCCGACCAGATCGAATGCCTCGCGGTCCGGTTGAACGCTCTGCAGATTGGTCAGTGACGAGGTTCCACCGATCACTTCGGGGAGCTGAGCCAGCTCCCCACCCGGTATCGCAACACCGGCTTCTTTGGCGGCTGCGGCAAGGCCGCGGAGGATCTCTTCCGTGGTCGAGCGATCGAGGGTGTTTACGCCCAAGTAGTCGACCATCGCTATCGGCCGCGCTCCAACGCAGATGATGTCGTTGACGTTCATCGCGATGCAGTCGAAGCCGATCGTGTCGTAACGCTTCATAGCCGAAGCTATGAGCGTCTTTGAGCCGACGCCATCGGTGGTGATGGCGAGGGCGAGCTCCGGCGCGATCTTTAGGACGCTCGCGTAGTGGCCGAACCCGGTCAGGGATTCGACGCCTTCGGGGAACGAGAGAGTGGGTTGGAGGTGCCTCAGGATCGCCGAGAGGGCCTCTCCCTGGCCCCCGACCCCGCTCTCGTCATACGCGCGCCCACTCACGCCCCGAAGCTATCCCACAAGGGTCCGCCGCAGCCCTCTTTCACCCGTCCGGTGCGCCCCACCACAGCGAGAAGACTCCAATTGAAGTTTCTTTTCCCCATGACCCTCGCTGAGCGAAGGTATCCGGCAAAAGAATCGCCCGATCAGCGGCTAAGGACTCTGGCGACTGCTCAGTTGGGGGTGGCAAGTCGAGCCCAAATCATTCAGCTCGGCTTCAGCGAGGGGGCAATCGACAGGCGATTGCAAAGAGAGAGCTGGGTCTTCATCTATCCAGGTGTCTACGTTGTGGCAGGAAGTGAGCCAACGTGGAAGCAACGTCTTCTAGGTGCACAGATATGGGCCGGCGAAGGCACGTGCGTCTCGCACCGTTCAGCAGCGATCCTCTGGGAGATATTCGATCAGTCCCGGAGCATCGTCGAGATCACAACGACAGGCCGAGTTAGGCGAGAGGGTGTCGTCGCCCACCACAGGCACTTCGCCCCACCTTCAGCTCGAAGAGGACCTCTGCGCATAACAACGCCCACGACAACGATCGTTGACCTGGCGTCGGTGGTCGAACCAAAGACTCTCGAATCGGCCTTGTATTCAGCATTGCGGCAAAGGCTTACGGCGATACCCATCCTGCACGACCACATAAAGGAACTTGGAAGGGGATACCGCGGCGTCAGCGCCCTTCGTCGAGTCCTCGGGGAAGCGCAGGGTCTACGTGGGATACCGGAAAGCGAATTGGAAACGAAGTTCCTTGACTTCCTTAGGCACTTCAATCTCCCAATGCCTGAGAGCCAGTACATAGTCAGCGACGGAGAGGGACGGTTCATCGCTCGAGTCGACTTCGCATATCCCGAACTAAAGCTTGCGGTCGAAGTTGACGGTTACCGGTTTCATTCAGACAGAGATGATTGGACACGAGATCGCACTCGACTGAGCAACCTCATAGTGGTTGGTTGGCGCGTCTTGCACGTGACCCACGGTGATGTTCAACAAAAATCATTGGCCGCCGCAGCTCGAATCCGATCGGTGATCGGCGGACGTCAGCTTTCTTTTCGCGATTACCCTCGCTGAGCGACGGTATCGGGCCAAAGAAGCTTTAGGCGGCGGGGTGGGCTGGCTCGAGTGGAGTCACGGCCCTTTGTTTGCCGGCATCAGCTCTCCCACGAGGCAGTCGCATCGCCACCACCAGCACGACCGCGGCCGGAACTGCAGCGGCCAAGTACGCGGTTTCGAACGACGCACCTTCCGCCAGAGCTCCGAACGCTGCCGGTGAGATGAGGTATCCGAGATCGCCGGCCATCTGGTTGAGCCCTACCGCGGCCCCCGAGCCTTCGGCAGGGATCGAATCGGCCAGCAGTCCCCCTGCCGACACGCCTCCCGCGCCGATGCCCGCGCCGAGCGCCAGCATCAACACGTAGATCAGCCACGGCGCACCCTGGATCTGCCCGAACAGCGCGCAAGCAGCTCCGGTTACAGCGAGCGCGGGAACGAGCACCGCTCGTCGCCCGAATCGATCCGCCGCCCGTCCTGCAACCAGCAAGATCAAGAACTCGCCAACAGACAGAAGAGTGAGCGCGACACCGATGCTGCCTTTGGAGAATCCCAATTGATCGCGGGCGAAGATCACGCCGTAGATCTGAGCGGGCCCGGCGATGGTCCACCACCCAACGAAAGTTGCCAGTAGAGCGGCGTCGTAACGGATGTCTGCGAAAAGAGGTCTCGCCGCGCGCAGCGCATCGAGAGGAGAACGACGCTCGGTCCTGACATGCGCGGGCCCTCCGGCCATCACGATGTACGCGATCGCCGTCGCTGCGGTCAACCCGAAACCGTAGAAGTAGAAGGGCGACGCAAGGCCGAACTTCGCTGCGACGAACCCACCAAGCGCGGGGCCCGCTCCGATCCCCAGCAGGAACGACGATCTAAAGGCCCCCGTCGCGCGAGCCATCGCGGCGGGCTCGATCATCTTCAGGATGCGGCTCATCATCCCGTTGATGAACAGGGCCGACCCGACGCCGCCGACTCCTCGCGTCACGACAAGCAGAAAGAAGCTCGTAGACAGAGCGGCCCCGAATGACGACGCCGAAACGATCAGAAGCCCCGCGATCGTCGATGCTCGCTCACCGTAACGATCTACAACCAACCCCGCGCCCAACCCGAACAAGAAGCGAGTCAGACCGAACACGACTTGGACCAAGCTGATCGCGGCCAGGCTCACTCCGAACGAACGCGCGTACAACGGCAGCACCGGAACGACCATCCCGAAGCCGAGCGCGACGGTGAACGAGATGCCGAGCAGCCGGCGGAAGTCTTTTCGCTTCAGAGGAGAGAGGGTGGAAGCAGGTTCGCTCACTCGTGCGGGGCCTGGATCAACTCGACGAGCAATCCGTGGTTCCCCTTTGGATGGACGAACGCGACCATGTGCCCGCGGCCCCCGCGACGCGGCTTCTCGTCGATCAGCGGGACGCCGCGCTCCTTCAACTCCGCCAGCGTTGCTTCGAGGTCGTCGACTTCGTACGCGATGTGGTGCAGACCTTCGCCGCGACGCTCGAGGAACTTGCCGACCGTCGTGTCGGGACCGGTCGAACCGAGGAGCTGCAAGTACGTGTCCCCGACGGGAAGCATCGCCTCTTCGACTCCCTGATCATCAACGCGCTCGCGATGTGAAGCTTCGATGCCCCACACATCGCGGTAGTGCTCGAGCGCGGCCTCGAGATCGTTAACCGCAAGTGCGACGTGCTCGATCTTTCTGATCATCGAGCGAGAATCCTAGGGGTCTTAGAGGTCCTCGAATGAACCGTGACGCCCTTTGCCCTCGACGAAGCGCGCGGCCCCCGCAGCGGCTTCCGCTCCCGCCCGCGTCCCGCGATCGAACTCGACCCGCATCGCATCGGGAACGCGCAGTCCCCACTGCTCGATCGCGTTCAGGCGGTCGGCACGCATCACCGCTTGTGGGAAGCGGGCGAGCTCGCTCGCAAGGGCGACTGCCTCGTCGACCGCCGTACCTGTTTCCACCACACGAGCGACGAGCCCGATGTCGTAAGCCTCCTGAGCGCCAACCGCGCGACCCGTCAAGAGCAGGTCCATCGCCCGGCTGTGGCCGATCAAACGCGGGAGCCGAACCGTGCCACCGTCGATCAAGGGGACTCCCCAGCGTCGATCGTAGAAACCGAACGTGGCATCGCGTCCCGCAACGCGGAGATCGCACCACAGCGCGAGCTCCATACCACCCGCGACCGCATAACCCTCGACGGCGGCGATCACCGGTTTCGACAACACCATGCGGCTGGGGCCCATTGGTGCGATGCCTTCCGGATCGATCGGATTGGCTCGTGCCGGGTCGTTGGCCATCGCCTTTAGATCGGCCCCCGAACAGAACGTGCCGTCCGCTCCGTATAAAACGGCAACCGCAAGGGACTCGTCGGAATCGAAAGATCCGAAAGCATCGACCAGTGCTCGAGCCGTCGGGCCATCCACCGCGTTGCGGACCTCAGGGCGGTCGATCTCGACCAGAGCGACGGGCCCGGCGGTGTCGAAACGAACGCTCATCGCTCCTCCTAGAATGGTGTCCTCGGCGCGCTAATGCACCGGCGACCCGAAACGGGGGCCGAAGGTGCTAGCGAAGCGCACCGTGGCGCCCATGTGAGAGGAGTCTTCCATGTCATCGGTCATCGTTTCCGCGGCTCGCACCGCGATCGGCAAGTTCCAAGGAGCCGTCTCGGGTGTCCCCGCCGTAGATCTGGGTGCTGCCGCGATCCGTGGCGCGATCGAGCGCGCCGGTATCGACGGCGAGCAAGTCGACTACGTGATCATGGGTCAGGTCCTGCAGGCCGGCGTGGGCCAGATCACTGCGAGACAAGCCGCCGTATCGGCCGGCATCCCGAAGAGCGTGCCGGCGATCACCATCAACAAGGTCTGCTTGTCGGGACTGAACGCGATCGCGTTGGCCGATCAACTGATCCGGGCCGGCGAGATCTCGGTCGCCGTTGCCGGGGGGATGGAGTCGATGGATCAGGCTCCTTACTTACTGCCAAAGGCGCGCACCGGCTATCGGATGGGGGACGGCAAGCTCGTCGACTCGATGATCCACGATGGGTTGTGGGACGCGTTCAACAACAAGCACATGGGCGATCAATCCGACGACGTCAACACTGAATTCAAGATCACGCGCGAGGAGCAGGACGTGTGGGCAGCTCGCTCGCATCAGCGTGCCGCCAAAGCGATCGAAGACGGTCGATTTGCGGAGGAGATCGTTCCCGTCTGGGTGCCTCAGCGCAAAGGTGACCCCGTCGCTTTCGAGGTCGACGAGGGTGTGCGACCCGGCACGACCGTCGAGTCACTCGCGAAGTTGAAGCCGGCATTCAAGCCGGACGGCACCATCACAGCCGGCAATGCGTCGCAGATATCCGACGGCGGCGCCGCGGTCGTCGTGATGAGCAAAGAGCGCGCTCAAGAGCTTGGTCTTCGGCCGATCGCCGAGATCGTCGCTCATGGCATGTCGGCGGACGAGCCCCCATACCTGCACACGGTTCCGGCCCTTGCGATCCAGCAGGCGCTCAAGAAAGCGGGGATGTCACCGAGCGACCTCGATCTCGTAGAGATCAACGAAGCCTTCGCAGCCGTTGCTCTGCACTCGACCCACATGCTGTTCAACGGATCGGGCGAGGACAAGGTCAACGTCAACGGCGGAGCGGTCGCCTTGGGGCACCCGATCGGATGCACCGGTGCTCGCCTGACGGTCAGCTTGCTTTACGAGCTCAAGCGTCGAGGCGGTGGCCTCGGCGTAGCCGCACTTTGTGGTGGTGGCGGGCAAGGCGACGCCGTCATCTACCGAGTCGCCTAGCCCGCCGCTCCGGCCTAGCCGGTCCCTCGGGGACCACGCTCCGCTCCTCGTAAGCGCCATAGCTCCGCTAAGTGCGGAATTGGGATTCCTAACCCGCGCCTCGCTTCGCTCGGGGTCTTTCCGGGTCGCTTAATTCGAGAGGGTCCCCTCCGGGACCGTCTGACCGTCGCGCCGGCTTCAGACGGCGAACCCCGTTGACGCTGCTCGGGCACAGCGCGTTGATGGAACGGTCCTGCGTCCCGCGACCGAAGGGGTGAGCCGATGTCGGAAGAGAACAAGCTGCGAATGAAGGCTTTCTACGAGGAGGTCATGAATTCGCACAACGTCAAGGCCTTCGACGACTTCTTGACGGACGACTTCGTCGAGCACGAAGACCTAACCCAGTTCGGGCTTACCAATGACGCGGCCGGCGTTAAGGAATGGATGGGCCGCCTTTTCAAAGCGTTCCCGGACGCGAGCGTGTCGATGGAGGATGTCGCAACAGAGGGCGACAAGGTGTGGGCGCGCATCAGGATCCGCGGCACCAACACCGGCGAGATGATGGGCATGCCGCCGACCGGTAAGTCCATCGACGTCCAAGCGATCGACATCGTCGCGGTACGCGAGGGCAAGGCTTACGAGCACTGGGGTGTCACCGACAACGCCGCGATGATGCAACAGCTGGGCTTGGCCCCGCCGCCTCCGGGCGCCTAGCTAGTCGCTGAAGCGGCCGAACACTTCGATCTTGTCGAGGAACTTGGCGCGCCGTTCTTCGTTGGCGACCCCCATGCCCTCTTCAGGCGCGAGGACCAGAACACCGAGCTTGCCCACGTGATTGTTGTGGTGCACCTGATAGGCGGCTTCCCCGCTCTCCGCTAGGGGATAGGTCTTCGACAGGATCGGGTGGATCATCCCGAGGTCGGCCAAGCGGTTCGCTTCCCACGCCTCTTTGTAGTTGGCGAAGTGCGAGCCGATGATCCGCTTCAGCATCATCCATAGGTAACGGTTGTCGTACGTGTGCATGTAGCCGGAAGTCGACGCACAAGTGACGATGGTCCCACCGCGCTTCGTAACGAATACGCTCGCGCCGAACGTCTGGCGGCCGGGATGCTCGAACACGATGTCGGGGTC
>JBHELU010000182.1:0-5030 GCA_046262955.1 Actinomycetota bacterium
CTCGCTATTCCAGCAGCGCCGCCGAGTATGTCTGAGCATTAGGAAGCAACCCCGACTCCGAGGCAGCGGGGCAGCGCCTTGCAGGCCGCCCGGACGCCAGGGAATAGTTCCGATACGGGGCGGTTGCGTAACTAGTCGGCCGCTGTTAGCGTGCGGACAATATCGAAACGCAGCCGTAGCGATTTTATGGGAGGTCTTAGTGAGTCAGGCGTACGACAAGCGGTGGTGGGCCCTCGGGGTCCTGTGCTTCTCCCTGCTGGTGATCGGTCTCGACAACCCGATCCTGAACGTGGCTCTGCCCACGCTCGTTCGGGACCTCCACGCATCGGCGAGCCAGCTCCAATGGATGGTCGACGCCTACGTGCTGGTATTCGCCGGCTTGCTGCTGACGGCCGGGGCGTTGGGCGATCGCTACGGACGCAAACTCGCGCTGTACGTGGGCATGGGCCTGTTCGGTATCGGTTCGATAGCGTCTGCGTGGTCGGGATCGGCGAACGCGCTGATCGCGACTCGTGCGCTGATGGGGATCGGTGGCGCGGCCATCATGCCGTCGACTCTTTCGATCCTGACCAACATCTTTCCCCCCAAGGAGCGCGGACGAGCGATCGGTATCTGGGCGGCGGTTGCAGGTTTGGGCATCGTGATCGGCCCGGTGATCGGTGGCTACTTGCTAGATCACTTCTGGTGGGGATCGGTCTTCCTCATCAACGTCCCGATCGTGGCGATCGCCATCGTCAGCGGTTTCTTCTTGGTTCCCGAGTCGAAAGACCCCGAAGCACGGCCGCTCGACCCGGTCGGTGCACTGTTGTCGATCGGCGGGCTGACCGCGCTTCTCTACGCCATCATCGAAGCACCCGATAGAGGTTGGGGATCTGGGCAGATCCTGACGTCGTTTGCGATCGCCGCAGTCTTCATTGGCTTCTTCCTCGCATGGGAGCTCAAGAGCCGGTATCCGATGCTCGATATCCGGTTCTTCGAAAACCCACGCTTCTCTGCAGCATCGATGTCGATCACGATGGTGTTCTTCGCCCTCTTTGGATCGATCTTCTTGCTGACACAGCATCTGCAATTCGTGCTGGGATACACGCCTCTCCAGGCAGGTTTTCGGCTGATGCCCGTCGCAACCCTTGTGATCGCCGCGCCGATGAGCGCAAGGCTCGCCGAAAAGCTCGGTAGCAAGATCGTCGTGGCCGGAGGATTGACGATCGTTGCGATCGCGCTGTTCCTTCTGTCGACCGTGTCCGTAACGACTGGCTACGGGCTCGTAGCAATCTCGATCGCGATCCTCGGAATAGGTATGGGCTTCACGATGACCCCGGCGACCGACTCGATCATGGGGTCGTTACCGCTAGGCAAGGCGGGCGTTGGTTCTGCGATGAACGACACCACCCGCCAGGTCGGCGGCGCTCTTGGAGTTGCGGTACTCGGCTCGATCTATGCGTCGTCGTTCTCGAACGGGATGACCTCGGCCGTTCGTGGCCTGCCGGGTGCTGCCGCAACGCAAGCGAGTAACTCGATCGGAAACGCATTCAGCGTCGCGTCGCACCTCGGCCCCCAAGGAGCATCACTTGTCCACGCTGCGCAGACTTCTTTCGTTAACTCCATGGGAACTGCAGTAGAGGTTGCTGCCGGTGTCGCACTGCTAGGTGCCTTGATCTCTGCTCTATTCCTGCCGGCGTGGGCTCGGGAGTCAACCGAGCGCCACCCGCACGAAGAGCTTCACGAGCAGCGGTCGAAGGTCGCGGTCGGATGAGCACTTCCGAAGTGGCCGTCCGCGCTCCGGGCCGCCCGCGTAACCCAGACGCGGACCGCGCGATCCTCGAAGCGGCGATGGACCGATTCATCGCCGACGGCTTCCAAGGCATGAGCATCGAGCAGGTTGCGGTCGACGCAAAGGTCGGCAAGACGACCATCTACCGGCGCTGGCCGTCCAAGGAAGCTTTAGTGGGCGACGCCGTCGCGGGAGTTACCGAGCAGCTCCCACTCCCCGACACCGGCTCGTTCCGATCCGATCTGCTGGCGCTCGTCGACGAGATATCAAAGCGCAGCTCCACAACGGCCGGTCGCTGCATGAACCGAGTGTTCGCAGACATGCAGCTTCACCCCGAACTTGCAGCCGTCTACAAAGAGAACGTGGTCGAACCGCGCAGATCTCTTGTGCGCCAGATCCTCGAGCGAGGCGTCGCCAGAGGCGAGCTCCGCGACGACCTGGACCTCGAGCTCGTGGTCGACATGCTGATCGGCCCTATCGTTTTTCGTCGACTGATCTCGCGCGATGCCACCTCGAAATCGGTCGAGCCACCCGAAGGTCTCATAGACACCCTCGACCGAGGGATAGGTAAGCGTTAAGGCTGCGGGCTCGGCTGAGCGCAGCTAGACGTATGACAGGCATCGATCTGATGTGCAGCCTGCATGAGTGACATGCCGGTGAACCAGGCACCCAGCGCGAGAGCCAGCACCCACCAGATCACGGAATAGGACAACGCTCGCCGGCGACGTTGCAATGGTCGTATCGGTTCGACAGCCGGAGCTTGCATAGAGGCTTCGGCAAGCACGATCCGAGCGTCTTCGAATTCGATCTTCCGCACCATGACGGTCACCGGAGCCCACGGGTTCGATCCGCCGTACAACCACGCGCCGGGGCCGGAACGGTCTTTGACGAATCGATATTCGATGCCTTCTTGGGTCAGCCTTCCGGCGAGCAGGTGGGCATCGATGTCGTTGCTCGCACGCACGAGCATGACCCATCCCGAACCGCCTCCACCCCACTCCTCATCGAGGAGCTCGTTGGGCGGAGAACCAACGACCATCGACATGACTACTTCTTTCCGAACACTTTCCGTGCGATGACTATGCGCTGGATCTGATTAGTTCCTTCGTAGATCTGGGTGATCTTCGCGTCGCGCATCAATCGCTCGGTCGGGTACTCACGGATGTATCCGTATCCACCGAGTGCCTGAACGCAATCGGTTGTCACGTCCATCGCGGCGTCGGATGCGTAGCATTTGGCTATAGCGGCCCAGTACGAAACGTTCGGATCCTCTTCATCGATCGCACTCGCCGCGCGATAGACGGCGAGACGTGCGGTCTCGATCTTCATGGCCATGTCGGCAAACATGAACTGCATGCCCTGGAACGAAGAGATGGATTTTCCGAATTGCTCTCGTTCGTTGCAGTAGTCAACCGCAACATCGAACGCGCCCTGCGCGATGCCCAAGGCCTGCGCGGCGACTGTGGGCCTGGAGAAGTCCAGTGTTCGCATCGCAAGGCGGAAGCCATCGTTCACTTCCCCGATCACGTGCTCCTCAGATACGCGCAGGTTTTCAACGATGACCTCTCGCGTAGGCGATCCGCGGATACCCATCTTGTCTTCCTTGCGGCCCAACGAGAATCCCGGCATGTCGCTCGACAGCAGGAAGGCCGTGATGTTCTTGCCCTTGGGACCTTCGGGATCGGTTACTGCAAAGTACGTGTACAGGTCCGAAGCCCCGGCCCCCGTGATGAATCGCTTGCTGCCGTTCAAGATCCAGTCGCCACCGTCCTTGACGGCGCGGCTCCTCATCGCTGCAGCGTCGGAGCCCGAAGCCGGCTCGGTGAGGCAGTACGACATGCGGTGATCACCGTTGGTTATGCCGGCGCACACCAGCTTCTTCTGATCGTCGGTCCCGGCCAGCAACACCGGGATGGCGCCAAGCTTGTTAACGGCAGGGATCAGCGCAGTTCCGGCAGAGACGCGCGATAGCTCCTCGACGTAAAGGCACATCTCGACTGCTCCGCCCCCCGCACCTCCGTACTCCTCGGGATAGGAGACCCCGGCAAAGCCGTTGCGAACGAGAAGCTCGTCGATGTCTTCGGGGTACTCGTCGACTTCGTCGATCTCGGCCGCCCGAGGCCTGAGCTTGTCTTCGACAAACTCGCGCACCGAGCGCCGAAAGGCTTCTTGCTCTTCAGTCAGGTGGAAGCTGAGGCCGGTCACCCTTCCATGCTAAGGCAGCGCGCGTTGCACAACTCCCGTATGAGGGCACTTCGCGGGGGTTCGATAGGCTTCCGTCTCCGCACAGGCACTCCCAGGGAGAGATTGTGGCCGGCATCGACGCGATAAGAGATGCGATCCTCGCAGGCGCTTCGAGCGACGAGATCGCAAACCTTCAGCTACCCGAATCCGTGATCGCCGCGTTCACCCGTAAGGACGAACAAGACATGTTCGAGGGGATGGACTCGGAGGCGAAAGACCCGCGGAAGTCCCTTCACATCGAAGAGGCTCCGCTCCCCCCTCTCGGCCCAAACGAGTGCCTGATCGCCGTGATGGCCTCTGCCATCAACTTCAACACCGTTTGGACCTCGATCTTCGAGCCCGTGTCGACCTTCGCGTTCCTCGAGCGCTTCGGGAAAGAAAGCGAGCTGGGGGCTCGCCACGATCTCGACTATCACATCGTGGGCTCGGACGCCGCCGGAGTAGTGCTCAAGACGGGCGCGGGCGTTACGCACTGGAAGCCCGGCGACGAAGTGACCGTGCACTGCAACTACGTCGATATGGAGGGACCCGAAGGTCACGACGATTCGATGCTCGATCGGGGCCAGCGCATCTGGGGGTTCGAAACGAATTTCGGGAGCCTCGCTCAGATCTCGATGGTTAAGGCGAATCAACTCATGCCCAAACCGCGACACCTAACGTGGGAAGAAGCGGCATGCCTGGGATTGGTCTCGTCGACCTCGTACCGGATGCTGGCCTCCCCCAACGGCGCGCAGATGAAGCAGGGCGACGTCGTTCTGATCTGGGGTGCGACCGGGGGCCTTGGCGGATTCGCGTGTCAGTACGTCCTCAACGGCGGCGGGATCCCGGTCGGTGTCGTGTCGTCGCCCGAGAAGGTCGAGCTGCTGCACGAGATCGGTGTCGAGCACGTCATCGATCGCAAGGCCGAGGGCTATCGGTTCTGGGACGGCGACACTCAGAACCCGAAGGAGTTCCGGCGTTTCGGCAAGAAGGTCCGTGAGCTCGTGGGCGAGGACCCCGACATCGTGTTCGAGCA
>JBHELU010000183.1:0-6156 GCA_046262955.1 Actinomycetota bacterium
CTCCCGACCCCTCGACCCGGGTGGTCACTTTGACGATCGCGGTGTCTCCATCGACAACACGCGTAACGACGCCGGCCTCGTATCCCGGTGGTTCCTGCGAGAAAGTGGCGGGGGCTTGATAGGTGAGCTGAACGCGGTAGCCGCAGGCGATCAATAACAAGAGGGGCGCACACAACTGTAGTAATCGCCGAGCAGGCATCCGAAGAACGTTAGAAGAACGCCATCACAAGCAACGTGGCCCCTTTCACTGCTTGACTTCGCCTGGTTTTGCCCGTTCCATCGGCGGGTGGAAAAGATCGCCGACTACGCGTTGATCGGCGATTGTCATTCCGCGGCTCTCGTCGGTCGATCCGGATCGATCGACTGGACGTGCTGGCCCCGTTTCGACTCCCCTTCTGTCTTCGCAGCCATCCTCGACGAAGCACGTGGTGGAAGGTTCGTGCTGGCTCCGAAAGAGATCGTCTCCGTGGAGCGCGCTTACGTCGGAGATACCAACGTGCTGGCAACTCGTTTCACAACACGAAGCGGCACGATGGAGCTCGTCGATTGCATGCCGGTCGAACCACTCGATCCCGGAGAGCCGGCACGCGTTACGCCGTGCCGCTCGATACTTCGACGCGGAACGTGCATCGATGGAGAGGTCGAGATGGAACTCGACATCTCTCCCCGATTCGAATACGGCGCGTTCATCCCACGGTTCACTTTGTCGTCGCCGAAGACGGCCGAGATCGTCGGTGGAGCGGACGCGCTATACGTGCGCTCGACACACCCGCTCGCAGTCACCGACAGTTCCGTGGTTGCGCGCCGGCGGTTACGCGCAGGTGAGCAGATGTGGATCGAAACGCAATGGACTCCGTCCCACGAGCGACCGGACCGACCGCCGCCGTCCGAAGCATCATTCCAGGCACGACTCGATGCCACCCTCGCCTTCTGGCGCGAGTGGATCGCCAAGTGCTCCTACGACGGTGAGTACGCCTCCGTGGTCCGCCGTTCGGCCTTGACGCTGAAGGCACTTACTTACGCGCCGACCGGTGCCGTGGTCGCCGCCCCCACGACCTCACTCCCAGAAGAGATCGGCGGCGAACGCAACTGGGACTACCGCTATACGTGGATCCGGGACGCGACGCTCACGCTGACTTCGCTATTCGTGTTGGGTTTTCGGGACGAAGCTGAAGAGTTCAAAGCTTTCGTCGAGAGAACCGGTGCAGGTCGTCCCCAGGACCTGCAGATCATGTACGGCATCGGCGGTGAGCGTTCCTTGCCTGAGCGCGAGCTCAATCATCTCGACGGACATCGCAGTTCCAGGCCCGTTCGCATCGGGAACGGAGCCGTTAAACAGATGCAGCTCGACGCCTACGGCCAGCTACTCGAGGCCGCTTATCTATTCGGGAGGACGGGAGGCGCTCTCACCGACGAGAACTGGCGCTTCCTGAGTGGCCTCGCCGACATCGTTTGCAGCAAGTGGTCCGACCCCGATCACGGCATCTGGGAGATGCGCGACGAGCCTCGCCACTTCGTTCATTCGAAGCTCAACTGCTGGCTCGCTCTTGACCGCGGGATGAAGATCGCCGACGTACGCGGCGACTCGGCAGCAGTTGCGCGCTGGAAGGCACCACGGGATGCGATCGCCGGATACCTGCTGGAGAGCGCGGCCCCCGACGGTTGGTTTCATCAAGCAGTAGGCGTGCCTGTGCCCGATGCATCGACGCTGCTCGTACCGGCACTAGGTCTCTTACCGAGCGACCATCCGATCACCCAGGCGACGGTAAAGCGCGTGATGACAGACCTTTCGAGCGACGGCCTCGTGCATCGCTACCTCGCTTCCGACGGCCTGGGCGGAGGTGAAGGAGCGTTCCTGCTTTGCTCGTTCTGGCTCGTCGACTGCCTTACGCACGCCGGACGGCTGGACGACGCTCGATCTCTGCTCGAGCGCCTGCTCTCGCTGGGCAACGACGTAGGGCTTTTCGCCGAGGAAGCCGATCCCGTCACAGGCGAAGCGTTGGGCAACTTCCCTCAAGCGTTCACACACATGGGGATCGTGACGTCCTGCGCCCATCTTTCGGCCGCGGTCGAAGGCAAGCTGCCTGGGGCAGCCGAGGCGCACAACTACACCGAGCTTGCTATCGACCGCCTGGCGGGAGGGCCCGGGGGCCTAGCCGGTTGAGCTAGCGGAAGATCCCGTTCGTAGAAAGAACGAAATCGGCATCGGCTTCGCCCAGCTCGACGACCTCGAGCGATTCCATCTCACCTAACAGGCGCAGCCACTCACGGCCCTTCTGGGTGAGGTGCGGCTGCTGAGCCTCGTCGCAGAGGCCGACCTCGCGAAGTTCTTCTGCCATGGTCATGTTGACCTCCTAGTCACCCCATCCGTCCCTTCCGGGCGACGTTAGCCAATGCATCCCTTGACTGTCAGGTCAGGTTTCCGATTTGTCCCGAAGGAATGGGGGCCGGGTCCGGAGAACCTCCCCCTAGCACCTGCTACCAACCCCAAAGGAGCTCCCCCAGATGAAACGCGCCATTTCTTGGCTGATCGCCTCAACTTTGATCGTGTCGCTCGGTCCCCTTTCGGGGCATGCGGGCGCGGCCGCAACCGACGCAAACAGGGACTCGGAAGCGGTGATCATGACGGGATCTCAGTTCCCCGATTGGTCTCGCTTGCCCGCGCAGGGAGCTGCCAAGCCCTATCCGTGTGGGAGCGGCGATGCCCGCTACGGCATGCCGAACCTTGACCCCAAGGACTGCGACACCTCCACGAGCTTCCGCGACGCCCACAACGGCACGCTCGAGGTGCCGCCCGACCCGCGTCCCGGAGCTCCGGTTAACGAGATCTCCGCGTACAAGTGGACGGGCGCCACGTGGCAAGAGGTGCCAGTCCAGGTCGACCAGAGGTTCCCGTACTTCCTGGCGAACGCGCGCTCGAACTTCTCGAACTATTCCGGCACCGACGAAGAGCTGACCTATCAATGGGACGAGGAGTCGTGGAAGAAGACCGGTGGTCAGTGCAACGCGACCTACGACCCCGCGAAAGACACCAGTCAGTTGCCGGGTGACCCCACCCAGGATCCCGTCTCGACTTTCGACGACGACGACGAGCTTTCGTTCATGGCATCGGATGCCGGGTTGCAGGCGGACACGACCACTCCCGCGCCCGACGGCGCGATCGTCCAGCCAGGCAACAACATGTCGGCGCGCCAAGAAGTGACTTTGACCGACCCCCTGACCCATCAACAGAGCTACGTCTATCTGTTCCTGACAGATCAGGGCCCGTCGTTCAACGGCACAAACGGCTACGTCTCCTATCAGCGCGATGCGAACGCCGACCAGTGGATAGATCGCAACAGCTTCGGCTCGAGCGATCCCGAGATCTTGGGATCGTCGCACGGCACGACGTACGGACCGAACCTCACCGGCACCGTGTGCGATGCGAACGGAACCGTCCGCGATTCCACCGACCGCTTCCCACGCGACGGCATGACCGTCACGACCAGGAGCTACAAGCTGCATGCCAGTGGGCGGTGGATGGTGCGCTCCACGCAGATCGCTCAGCCCGGCCAAGACGCTCTATACGCAACCGATCCAGTTACCTTCGGGCCCGATCTCATCGATAGATGGAAGGGCGGCGCGTTCCAGCAGAGCCCCGACTCGAAGGTCTCTCTCGGCGGATTTGAGGATGAGCAGGTCAACTGGGAGGGGAACTCGGCGCTGCTCGGCGAGCGCTCCGGTCCCGTCCGCGCGATCCGCGAGGTGTGGGGCGCGGACTCGGGAACGAACGTGACGAAGATCGAGTACTACTACCGTGACTCCTACGTCTATCGGTATCACCTCCGGGTTCACCCGGTCCCGCCGGACGGTCTGTACACCTCGTGGGACAACAACCACGACACCGTGTCGACCTACTACGACGAGCAGACGCCGAATGGTGTGCCGATCGACGGGCAGAACGACGACGTCGGCAATTTCGATTCGACGCCGGTCTCGAGCAACACGTACTTCGACGTGACCGACCCAACGTTTGCTCGACCGCTCGCGATCTTCAACTGGGATGAGGTTTCCGGTAATGCCAACAACGGGTCGCTCGTGTACATGTTCCAGTTGAACGACGCTAAAGATGTCGAGGATCCCCTTGTCGTCCCTTACTACCGAGACGACTCGTGCTTCGACGACGGGACCGGCGACGATCCGTCGCCTCGCATCCATCCCGGCGACGCGTACTCGGAGCTCAACAATTCGAGCGATCAAGCGGCGAAGGACTACGTGAAGCGCCCCTGCTATGGCGCACCTGGAAGCACGGGCGGGAACGCGCTGCCCAACAAGTTGGGCCAGGACACCGACCCCTTGCATCCCAAGACCTACAGCCTCACCGGACCTTGGATCCAGGGATGCTTCGGTTGCCACGGACTACATTTCTTCTTCACGAACGACACGGACAACGCCACGCTGCCGAAGCCGACCACAGAGATCGACGGTCAGCAATACGTGTGGGCCGCACCCACGCAGCAGCCGACGAACGTCGGCGACGGGTACGCCAACACGGTCAAGATCGCGCTCGTCCCGACGGTCTCCGGGCAAACCAGCGCCGCACCTCGGCCGCAGTCGCACCTTCAGATCTCTGGCGACACGTCGGGTCAGACGACCGACACGGCACACCTGTCGGCGACTTTGACGGGACCGAACGGACCGCTTGCGGGGCGCACCGTCGACTTCACGTTCGACGGGAAGCACGCCGGCAACGCAACCACCGACGAGAGCGGTGTTGCAACGGTTGCAGTGACGCTCAGTGGGCCCGCGCGGACCACGACACAGAGCGCGAGCTACGCCGGCGATGCCGAAAATGGCGGGTCGACTGCCGATGGATCGTTCGAGATAACCCACGAAGACACGGTGACCGGGTTGACGGTCGGTCCCAAGACCCAGGGTTCTTATCTGCTTAGTGCAAAGCTCTCCGAAGCCGACGGCAACCCGCTCGCGGGCAAGACCATCACGTTCGCAGCAGACGGGGTGACCGTGGGAACCGCGGTCACGGACGCGAACGGCGTGGCGACGATGACGGCAAAAGTGAAATCAACGGCGCAGGCCAGCTTCGCGGGCGACGACACGTACAACAGCTCGTCGGCTCAGGCCCCCGTCAAGACGAAATAGCCGGGCGCAAGCAAACGTTAGGGTCGTAGGGGATCTGGCAGGTCCAGATCTCCTACCCCCGACGACAAGGAGTCGCGCCATGCCCGAGGCAGTCATCGTCGCAGCAGCTCGGACCCCGATCGGTCGCGCCAAGAAAGGCTCGCTCGCCGACGTACGACCCGACGATCTGATCGCTTTCGCGATCGAGGCTGCGCTGAAGAAAGTGCCCGAGGTCGATCCCGGCGAAGTCGTAGACGTGATGATCGGTTGTGGATTCCCCGAGCAGAAGCAAGGCATGAACCTGGGCCGGCGCGCTGCACTGCTGGCCGGGCTTCCGGATCACGTTCCGGGCACGACGGTCAATCGTTTCTGCGCGTCGAGCTTGCAAACGATCCGCATGGCGTTCCACGCGATCAAAGCCGGTGAAGGCGACGTGTTTGTCGCCGGTGGGGTTGAGTCGATCTCGCAGGTCGATGGATACCCCAAAGACGCCGACGAGCTGCACCCGAAGTTGTTCGGTGACGAAGCCGAGATCGCAAACGTCTACATCCCAATGGGCATGACGGCCGAGAACGTCGCCGAGCAATACGACGTCAGCCGTGAGGATATGGATCGCTTCGCACAGCGCTCGCAGGAGCGCGCGGTCGAAGCACAGCAGTCGGGATTCTTCGGGCGTGAGATCACCCCTTACACGAAGTCGGATGGAACGATCGTCGAGGCCGACGACGGGCCGCGGGCTAGCTCGACGCTCGAGAAGCTGGCGTCGCTTCAACCTGCGTTCAAGCCCGACGGAAAGGTCACTGCCGGCAACTCGTGCCCGTTGAACGACGGGGCCGCGGCCGTGATCGTGATGAGCGAGGAGCGCGCTCGTCAGCTGGGGGTTACGCCAAAGGCAAGGATCATCGCCTCGTCGGTGTCCGGCGTTGCTCCCGAGATCATGGGTGTCGGGCCCATCGAGGCCGTCCGCAAGGTCCTGAAGCAGGCCGACATGTCGATCGAGGACATCGAGGTGGTCGAGCTCAACGAGGCCTTCGCCGC
>JBHELU010000184.1:0-7017 GCA_046262955.1 Actinomycetota bacterium
GTCTACAGTCCTGGCCCTGTGAACGAACCCGCGGGACGCGATATGGACGAGCGCTTCATGCGGCTTGCTCTCGAGGAGGCGGCCGCCGCTCTCGCCCACGACGACGTGCCGATCGGAGCAGTCGTCGTAGTGGGCGGGGAGGTCGTAGCTCGAGCCGGTAACGAACGCGAGCTCCGTAATGACCCGACTGCCCACGCCGAGATACTGGCACTCCGCGCTGCCTCGGATGCGCTCGGAACGTGGCGGCTCGCCGCGGCCACGCTCTACGTCACGTTGGAACCGTGCCCGATGTGTGCCGGGGCGATCGTGCTGGCAAGGATCGACCGGCTCGTGTACGGCCCCGCAGACCCGCGGGCGGGGGCCGCGTACTCCCTGTACAACGTCGTGGCCGATCCTCGGCTCAACCATCAGGTCGAGATAACGGTCGGAGTGCTCGCCGACGAGGGGGCCGGGCTACTGCAGGAGTTCTTCGCACCGCGAAGAGACTCCGAGCGCGGTGGGGGTGGGATTTGAACCCACGGAGGGCGTGAACCCTCACTCGCTTTCGAGGCGAGCCCGTTCGGCCGCTTCGGTACCCCACCAGAGCGACGCAGAGTACGCCCGGAGTGATTCGAACCCCCGACCTTCCGGTCCGTAGCCGGACGCTCTAATCCACTGAGCTACGGGCGCACGAGAGAACTCAGAACTGTAACGCGGAGCGGAGGCGCGGGGATTTGAACCCCGGAAGGGGCTATAAACCCCTTAACGCATTAGCAGTGCGCTCCCTTCGGCCGCTCGGGCACACCTCCGCGTCGAATCATAATGGCGCTCCAAACGGGCTCCCAGCGAGGTGCATGTTGAAGAAAACCATCGTCGGCATGCTGCTTGGGTCATTGCTGGTTGTGCCGTCCGCCGGCACCGCGACTGCCCGCGGCCCCCGAGTGCCGGCCGGAACGAAGGTGCAGACCTACAAGGGCAACCTCGCGTTCCCCGTCGACATGGCATGGGTCCACGGCACCCACAAGATCTTCTTCACGGAAAAGAACACCGGAAAGATCCGAGTGCTGAAACGCCACCATCTGATGAGCAAGCCGTGCGCGCAGTTAGCAGTCAATTCCATCCAGGAGCGGGGCTTGCTCGGCATCACGCTCGATCCACGGTTCAGGCACAATCACCGCCTCTACGTCTATTACTCGAACGCGTCGCCGCTGCAGAACCGGGTCGCGCGCTTCGTTGTTCGACGCGATCGGTGCACTCACGAGAAAATCATTGTCCGAGGAATCTCCGCCTCATCAATGGGCTACCACAACGGCGGGCAGCTGGAGTTCGTGGGAGGAAAGCTGTTCGTCAGCGTGGGTGAGGCTCACGATCCGGGCAATGCTCAAGACACGGGCAAGCGGCTCGGGAAGATCCTGCGGATCAATACCGACGGCACGATTCCTCGCGGTAACCCGTTCGGTCGGCACAACCCGGTGTGGACCTACGGGCACCGCAATCCATTCGGCCTCGCGAGACGGCCCGGAACCAAGACGCTGTACGAGAGCGAGAACGGGCCCGAATGCGACGACGAGATCAACGTCATCAAGAAGGGACGTAACTACGGGTGGGGCAACGGCTACCAGTGCGGCACGCGAGGGGTTGGACCCAACCCCAAGCCACCACTGATCCGGTGGTCACCGACGATCGCTCCAACCGATGTGTGGTGGTACCGCGGCCGGATGAAGAAGCTTTCGGGATCCCTCTACGTAGGCGACTACAACAACGGTCATCTACACAGGCTGCTGCTCAACAAGAAGGGAACGCACATCCGTCGAGATCGGGTCATCTACAGCGCAGATGATGGGATCACAGATGTGAGCAAAGGGCCGGGCGGGTGGCTCTATCTAATGACGACGGGCTCGATCCGAAGGATCGTTCCGCGCTAGGTCCCTAAAGGTAAGGACCACCCTCGGCGCGTCCCCCTTCTTCGCCGGACGGGAGGCTGGGTCGGCGCATCTCCTCGAGGCGTTGCCGCGATTCCATCTCTTGTGCGACGAGCATCGCCTGGATACCGTGGAACAGCCCTTCCAACCATCCGACCAACTGAGCATGAGCGATCCGTAGTTCGGCATCGGACGGAGCCGACTCGTCAAACGGAAGGCTCAGACGCTCGAGCTCTTCACGCAGGTCCGGCGAGAGCACCTCTGCGAGCTCGCTGATCGATGTCTGGTAGATCTCGCGCAACCGGCTACGACTGGCATCATCCAGCGGCGCGCGCCGAACCTCTTCGAGTAGCTGGCGAACCATCGATGCAATGCGGATGACTTTGCCGGGCTGCTCGACGGCGTCTCCGGGGTGCTCGTCCTCAGTCTTTTCGGGAGGAACGACTACGACCTCGTCGGGATGATCCGGTCGTGTCGTCACGCGACCACACTAACGGCCGGTATTCATCCCCTTAGGACAACCTTGCGCGTGGCTGGATCGACGGCGACTTTGATCGATGGCAAGGGTGTGGGGGCCGGCCCCGAGACGACCGCCGCATTGCGTTTCGGGTCGAACGTTGCACCATGACAGGGGCACTGAAGCAGCCCCGTCTGCTGGTTGAATCCGACCGTGCATCCCGCATGAGTGCACACGCGGCTGAACGCCTCCACTGAATCCTGGCCGGTTCGGAACAGAACCCCAGGAGTTCCGTGATCGTTGAACGCGACAGGCGAGCCGACCTGAAGCGAATCGAGGTTGGCGATCGGCTTGCCGGAGACTTGCGTCTGCGGAGTCGCCGAGCTAGACGACGTTGCATCGGAGGGTTGCAATCCTTTTACTTGTGTCGGACCGAGCGCGCCACCTGATGTACGCGCGACGCTGCCACCCGCGAGTGCCCTGGAAACCGACGACACTAGGATCGTCCCTATCGCGACGGCTCCTGCGCTGAGGAACGCGCGCCGGTCGTAAGCCGGTTGAGGTTGCCGACGTGTAGTTCGACGGTTTGGATGTCGCTGCGTTTCACGTCGCTCTATGACGGCGAGCAGGTACACAAGCCACGCGACGGCGTAGATCGAGTCCGAGCCCAAGAAGTACGGGTGGACGTGCCAGGTAGCCGACAACAACAGCGCCACATTGATGGCGCAGCCAACGGCAGCCGCAACGACGGCTCCGATGCCTAGAAGAGTTGCGATGCCGACGGCAACCTCGCCTAGAGCCACGATCCATCCCACCGGGACGGCAACGTGAGCCAGCAAGCGCAAAAAGGTGCCGCTGGGACTACCCCGCGCGAAACCCGTTAGCTGAGCTCCGATGTAAGTCGGCGAGCCGGCCCGGAAATATCCCGGATCGGCAAGCTTCTGGGCCCCCGCATAGACGAACGTCACGCCGAGGAAGGCCCTTAGCAGCCGGATGTAGAGCGGCTGGCGGCGCCAGCTGAGGACCACGGCTGCCGGCAACGACTCCGCAACTCGCATGACAGCACGGTAACGACCCATCCTGTGAGGTTTCTTAGAGAGTTGTAAAGGGTCGTTAAATGTCCGGATGGACACGGTTCACCTCGGACGCTTCTCGAGGGAAAGGGCGAACGAGATCGCGGGAGCACTCGAAAAAGCTGAGATCGCGTGGTGGTTCAAGGAGCCGGGTTTCTTCAGCCAGATCTGGGAGTACGGAGTCAGGTTGTTCGTGGACTCGAAACGACTCGACGATGCACGCACGATCGTAGCCGAGATCGACAAGCAACTTGGGCCCGGTTGAGGCCCGCCTGACCTAATCTCACCCCATGGACCATGTCGTCATCCGCAAGCTGGAACACTTAGCCGCCGGCGCACACGGTCCAAATCTCTCCTTCGCGATCGAGACGCGCGAACGCCCCGGTCCCGCGCACAAGAATGGGGCCTTCCCGGGCGACGAGGTATGGGTTCAGCTTCACGGCGGGCTGTTCGTTGCAAAGGCCGCCGTCGAGCTTTGTTGGGTTGGCGAGTACTCGGACATCCGCGAGGTTCGCGTGAGGACTCGCGGCAGCTCTCTATTCGAGCTGGTTTCCTTCTGGAGCGGGCGGCCTCGCTATGGGTATGCGGCGGTTGCCAAATTGACCGCCGAGCGATGGGTTGATCCTTTCTGGGCGGGACCGCGCACCTATGGATACGAGTGGGTTCTGTTGGAGAACGAGTCGAAGCAATCGTCGTGGTTGAAACCGAAGGAGCCACCCCGTTCGAGCGACGATCTGCGCGGCCGGTTCAACACGTGGAAAGCCGCGCGCTGATTACTTCCCGAAGGTTTCCGACAAGAAGGTGCGGATCGCAGAGTGCACCTCGCCCGAATTCCAACCGGCGCGCGCTCGAGGGTCGTGCTCGGCCGTGTACGCAGCGATCCGATCCAGCGCCGGTTTGCGCATGATCGCCTTCATCGCGGCGAAGGAAGCAGTTGCCCTTGCCGGTGAAAACGATCGCTCGACTATCGTCCGCTGCCAACTCTGTAAAGCCATCGGCGATCGCTCCCAGGAACTCTCTGTCGAGCGCATTGACCGGAGGCCGGTCGAGCGTGACGACTGCGATATCTCCTTAGCCTTTCTACGGCTAATGATCCGGGCATCCGAGAACGCTATCCCGAGCCGGTCCGAGAGAGATGCTTCAGACGACGACCGCGGGCAGAGTCTTCGATCAATTGCTCGAGCCTCCGCTCACGGGTCTCTTGTCGTTTGGCGCTGATGACCCACCAAGTGGCATTGCGTTGGTACCAAGCAGCTTGTTGCTGAAAGAAATCCCAAGCCTTCTTGTCAGCGTGGAAGCGTTTCTCTTGAGAGGCATCGAACGCAGCTTCCGCTTGCTCGTATGCGTATACCTTCGATCTCTTGTCGTCGCGGGCCGCGAAGGCAGCAAGCCCCGCCGGTTCCATCAGTCCGTCCTTCTTCAACTTCTGCACCTTCGCGATATTGATCGCGCTCCAGATGCTGGCCGGCTTGCGCGGCGAGAATCTGATCGTGTATCGCTCGTCGTCGACCCCGTTACGGACTCCGTCGATCCATCCGAAGCACAAAGCTTGGTCGACAGCTTCCGACCACGAGAGCCTCTGCTTGCCTGATCTCTTCTTGTAGAAGCCGATCAATATCTCGGATGCCTTGGCGTGGTTGGCGATCAACCAACGTCGCATCTCTGCGGCGGAATGGAAGTAATGGGGCTTCACCGGGCTCAACTGTAGGGGACGTCCCCGCGTGCATACCCCCCTGCCGGGTCGGGTAAATATGAGCTTGCGCAGGCGGATACCAGAACGATCAGAGGAGAGCGCCATGGACGTCAACATGTACGAACGTGCGCTGAAAACCACCGGAGAAATTGTTGCCGGCACGAAGCCGGAGCAGCTGGACGATCCGACGCCGTGTAACGAGTGGACCGTGCGCGAGCTGCTCAACCACATGATCGGTGGCTGCGTGACTTGGGCCATGGGTGCAGCAGGGGAGGCGGGCGATATCTCGCCTTCGGTCGACAGGATCGGCGACGATCACGTGAAGGCTTACGAAGAAGCTTCTCGCAACGTGCTCGACGCGTTCTCGTCGTCGGGCGCTATGGAGAAGAACTTCACGATGCCGTGGGGCGAATCACCGGGAAAGGCGAACCTGGACGTGGCGGTTTCAGACATCACGGTTCATGGCTGCGACCTCGCGGAAGCGACCGGTCAAGAGATCAGCGTCGACGACGACATCGCAGAGGCCTGCTATCAGTGGACAACCGGCATGATGGAGCCGAAGGGGTCGATGCCGAGACGAGGCGCCTTCGCCGAACCGGTCGAGGTACCCGATGACGCGCCGCCACTGGATCGTTTGCTCGGGTATCTCGGACGCGAGCCGATCGGCAGCTAGTAGGTCATTTCGTAGGAAACAAAAAAAAGGGCGGGCACGAAGCCCGCCCTTTTTTTTGCGTTGCTACTCCTTAGACAGACCGACGACGTTGCCTTGGGGGTCTTGGAACATCGCGATCGTGGTTCCCGGCGTGACCTCCTCGGGACCCATGAGGCGCTTGCCCCCGCGGCTCTCGATGTCCTGAAGCGTCGCCTCAGGATCGGGCACCGAGACGTAGAAGGTGACGTGACTCGGCATGCTCGGGTCGGGAACCCCGCCGATCCCTCCGCCGATCCCGGCGTCTTGGGGCGTCACCAGCCCGTACTTGAACTCGTTGTCGGCGTCGACGTTCCAGCCGAATATCTCCGAATAGAACTTGCCTAGCTCGGCCGCATCTCCGCTCGTCATCACCTCGAAATGCACAACCTTGGCGCCCATCTCGATACCTCCTTCTCTCTGTCGTTCCAACAGCTATTGGACCGTCCAGGGGCCGGAAACTCATCGAAGTTTCCGGCAGATTTTCCGTTGCCCGGAATTAGAGTGTCCGAATGACTGAGGTCACCGCGAGCCACGGCGCTGAAGCAGGTTCTCCCGAACTGGACAGCGAGCTCGAGTCCTACAGAACCGAACTAACCGGCCACGCGTACCGGATGCTCGGCTCGGCGTTCGAAGCAGAAGATGCCGTTCAAGAGACCCTGATCCGGGCATGGAAGAACTACGGGTCTTTCGAGGGCCGAGCAGCTCTTAGGTCGTGGCTGTACCGGATCGCGACCAACGTCTGCCTCGACATGCTTAGTGGGGCCCAGCGCCGTGCTCGTCCGATGGACTTGGGCCCCGCACAACCCGCCGACGTCCAACTGCTCGGTTCGCCGCAGCCCGAAGTCACGTGGCTGGAGCCGATCCCCGACGCCCGCGTCTTACCGGCAAGCAGCGATCCGGCCGAGGTAGCCGAGTTGCGGGACAGCGTGCGCCTTGCATTCGTAGCTGCATTGCAAAATCTGCCGCCCAAGCAGCGCGCCGTGTTGATCCTGAGAGAAGTGCTGAGATGGAAGGCGGAGGAGGTTGCCGAGCTGCTCGATACCAGCGTGGCGTCGGTCAACAGTGCTCTGCAACGAGCGCGCGCAGCGGTGGGTGACGAAGCGAAGGCCGGGGCAAAGGCGCCGATGGACGCCGAACAAAAGTCGCTTCTGAAGAGATACGTCGATGCATTTCAGCGCTACGACATGGACGACCTCACGGCC
>JBHELU010000185.1:0-8701 GCA_046262955.1 Actinomycetota bacterium
GGGTGGGATCGTCGAGACCGTGAGAAGAATGCCGGTCAGCCAGGCGGTCTTCGATGGCGAAGCTCTGTGGATGAACGAGACCGGCCCGGCCCCCTTTCAGGAGACGGTCTCTCTGATCGATAGCGATGCCCCGCCTGAAGGAGTCGTGACATTTCTCTTCGACGTCTTGCACATCGATGGAGAGGATCTGCTGGACATTCCCCTGAAAGAGCGAGCGGCGAAGCTCGATGCGGTTGCGCCCGGTTTGAGGATCCCTGCCGTGATGACGTCGGACGCGGACGAAGCGCAACGCGTCCTTAACGAAGCCCTGGACGCCGGACACGAAGGAGTGGTCGTGAAGGATGCGTCGTCGTTTTACGCCGCGGGGCGGCGCGGCAAGGCGTGGCGCAAGGTCAAGCCGGTGCGGACCTACGACCTCATCGTGTTGGGGGCGTAATGGGGGCATGGCCGACGCCACGAATGGTTGTCGAACCTTCACCTGGGTGCACGCGATCCGGCCACAAACGAGTTCTTGATGGTTGGCAAGTGCTTCAAGGGGTTGACCGACGAGTTGCTCCAGTGGCAAACGGAAGCCTTGCTGGAGCTCGAGACAGAACGGAAGGGGATCGCGGTGCTCGTGCGCCCCGAGCTCGTCGTCGAGATTGCGCTCGACGGCGTCCATACTTCGACCCGCTACCCGGGCGGACTCGCGCTGCGGTTCGCGCGCGTCAAGCGCTACCGACCGGACAAGGACGCCGCCGACGCGGACACGATCGAGGACCTTCGCAAGCTCTTGCCCGCGAAGACCTAGTCGCCACCACCCAGACGCCTGATCCGGGTTGGGTCCTCGTTCAACTTCTCGAGTTTCGCCATCGCTTTGTCGAACAACTCGTCAAAGTTCTGCCGCCCGCGCTTGCGCTTGAACGGATCGATATGGGAGATGAGCTGATATTGGAAATATTGATGGAAAGCTCCGATCTCTTTGGCCTTAGCGATGACGTCTTTTACGAGCCCGTTGGCCTCGAGAACCTTTTCGGCCCTTTGTTCGCGCACTTCGAACGCGCCGGTGATGTTGCGTCGCTGGAAGAAGTCACACTTCCGAAGCAAAGGCTCGAACGCACTGCCGGCCAGACGCCCCGGACCCTCGTAAGCAAGACCCAGAGTTACGTAATAAGCCCGTTCGATCGAGTCCTCGATCTCGTCGTCGTTCTCTTTTAGGTCGGGGCGCTCGGAAAGGAAGGACCGATAGATTCCGAGCGCCACCACTGCCTTCTCTCTGATGTTGAGGTCCTTCTCGACGTTCAGGTTCATCATCCGCGGCGCGATCCTTCTTGGAACCACTAATACGGGGAGTTTCTTGACGCCCACTTCGCGCGCCGCTTCCAGTCGATGCTGACCGTCGATCACGAGGAAGCGTGACTTGCCTTCGTCCTCCGATTCGACCGCGACGAGGGGCACGATGAAGCCGATCCGTTCGATCGACGCTTGTAGGTTGGCGATATGGGCGGGCCGCGCTTTGCGTTGATGGCCGATCACCTCGAGCCGTTCTGCCGGGACCATCTTCAGGACGACCGTTTGCCGCTTGAGCGGATCCTTGAACGAGAACTCGTCATCCACAAGGGCAGGTTAGGGCAAGATTACTGGCCATGGGCGAGACGCTGCGCACCGAGAAATCCGATGGAGTCTTCTCGATCGTGCTGACGCGCGCCGCTGAGTACAACACGATCACACCTCAGCTGCGCGACGAGCTCGCAGCTGCCATTGATGAAGGCGACGCCGATCGGGATAGCAAAGTGATCCTGTTGCGGGCGGAGGGCCCTGCTTTCTGCGCCGGTTACGGTCTCGACTGGTCAACCGAGCTTCAAGCGGAGGAGCAGAACCGCGACAGCGTGTGGGATTCGGCAGCCGACCTTCGGGGGATCTCGAGCTTCGTCGACGTTTACATGAAGCTTTGGTACGCGTGGAAACCTACGATCGCCGCCGTTCAGGGTTGGTGCATCGCCGGTGGCACCGACATGGTTCTGTGCGCAGACATGATCATCGCGGGCGAGGGCGCGTCGTTCGGTTACCCGCCGTCTCGAGTGTGGGGCACGCCGACAACCGCGATGTGGGTGTACCGGCTCGGGCTCGAGCGTGCAAAGCGCTACCTTCTAACCGGCGACGAGATCCCGTCCCCAGAAGCGGCGCGTATCGGCTTGATACTCGAGTCGGTGCCCGATGACAAGCTCCAGGAGCATGCTTTTGGCTTGGCGCAGAGGATGGCGAGACTTCCGACCAATCAACTCGTCATGCTGAAGCTGCTGTACAACCAGACGGCCGAAAACATGGGCCTCAGCTCGGCTCGAACCCTGGGATCTCTGTTTGACGGGATCGCACGCCACACTCAGGAAGGCCTTGACTTCGTTGCGCGCGCGCAGGACGTCGGCATCAGACAAGCCGTCCGGGAGCGCGATGACCCTTTCAAGGATTACGGCTCGCGATGAAAGTTAGTTGCCCGGATACTCGACTTTGGTGGCGAATGTCTTAATGCCGGTGCCACTTGTGAGGCGCACGACATAGAAACCTGAGTTCCCGTCCGTGTACCAGATGTCGTTCGTCTGCTCGTCGTAGGCAGGAGCAGACATCGCGAACGACCCGGCCTTGGTGGGGTAAATGCTGGCCCCCGGCATCAACGGCTTGTTGAAGTAGGCAACCTCTTTGGGGTGCGCGGGATCACGGATATCGAAAACGCGCATCCCCGACATGATGAAGCTGCACGCAACGATGTTGGGATTCACTCTGCTCGGAAGCGAGCAGTAGTGGCCCTGGTACCCCTGGAAGACCTGATCGTCTCCGGGGTCGGCCGTCTGGCCCCCCTTGTCCACTGCGAGTCGCAGGTTCGAAACCACGAACGGCTTCTTCTCGTTCTTGATATCGATGATGCGAGCCGCACCGATGTTCTTGCCCGAGCCGAACTCGTCGGTCTCGAGTAAGTACTTGTGACCGTGAAGAGTGAACGGCGTCGCATTCTGCGGAGTACTGACCTGAGGCCACGTGAGTTGGCTGACGACGCTGACTGTCGGGTTCAAGACACGCTTCTGGATCTGGCTCACATCGAGGATCCTGAGACCTTTGAACTCGCCGGTCCCCCCGTTATAGGGAGTCTCCGCCATGTACAGGCGGTTCCCATCGTTGCTGATCGAGACGCCATGCGGTGAGTAATCGAATGTCACCCACAGAAGCTTCGGTGTGGTGGGGTCTGTCAGGTCCACGGCCGCCAGCGAGTGTGCGTACAGCCCGGCAACGTAGAAAGTCTTACCGTCCGGCGAGAAGCCTCCCTCGTGTCCGAGCACGCCCATCGGAGATGACGCATCGAGCACCGGGTGACGGCAGTCCTTGGTGACGTCGTAGACATCGACGAAGCCGGGGTTCCACGTCGGATAACCCATGTCGGCAACAAGGAGCCCTCGCTTCTGATTGAGGCGCAGGGATTCGTGAGGTGACTGCATCGCGGGTGTCTTCAGGGTGTCGGTCAGCTTCGGGTGCGCCGGGTCGTGCATGTCCAATACGTACACGCCCGGGCCCTCGGTACCTTGCTGCGGAATGTTGTGCGGCCACAGCAACGTCGAATCCCAGTACGCGCATTCGTGGCCTGCCTTGTCGACGTAGCGCTAGACCCGGTAGCCACCCGACAGTTCTGTGTGCCCGACCAGGCGTGCGTTGCAGAAGTAACCCTTGGCGGCCCGGCCCGAGTCGTAGTCGGCTTTCGGCGCCTTGCCTTGCACTTTCTCCGGCATCGAGCCCTGATCGCAGGGGATGTCGGGCGTTGGGCCTGCGTAGGGGTCTGTCGGACTGGCGTAGGGAGAACGCGCAGTAGATGTGTGAGTCAGGGCCATCGGGCCGCCCACGATCACTGGCTCATGGGCGATCGCAGGGGCACTCGTTGCCACGCTGCCCGAGAGGGCCGCGCCTGCCATTATCGAGATCAAGGCGACGCCGATCACGAATCGCCAGTAGCGGGTGGGGCTGAGCATCCAGAGCCTCCCTCGTCCGTCCATTTTGTCCGCCTTTGGAGTACTTAGACACCGGGATGGCGAACTCCTACCTGCTCCAGGGGGGCCTTACCCTTTCGCCCCTCAAATCGAACGAGGAGGAGCGATGTCCTGCCGTTTCACCGAGCTCATCGTCGATGCCACCGACCACGCCGGCTTATGTCGCTTCTGGGCACAGGTCCTCGAGTGGGAGGTCGCGGAGGTCAAAGAAAAAGTCGCCTGGCTCAGGCCCCCGACGCCCTCTATGCCCTTGATCGCGTTCGTTCCGGTCCCTGAAGAAAAGAAGGTGAAGGATCGGATCCATATCGACGTGAGCCCTACGGATCGAACCCGTGACGAAGAAGTCGAGCGGCTGCTGGCCCTGGGAGCGACCCGTTGCGATGTAGGGCAAGGACCCGATGTCCCTTGGGTGGTACTGGCGGATCCTGAAGGAAACGAGTTCTGTGTTCTCGCCGCCAGGGCCGAGCAGGACCACGCTAAATGGCCGTGGCCCTGGATGGAATAGGCACTGCGAGTTCGGCCCCTATCCTGGCTGGTTATTGCGAGGAAAGGACGTAACTATGCAGAAGATCCATCCCTTCCTATGGTTTGACACTGAGGCCGAAGAGGCGGCCAAGTTCTACACGTCGGTGTTCAAGAACTCGCGCATCACAAACGTCGCCCACTACGGCGATGCCGGCCCCATGCCGGCCGGTTCCGTGATGACGGTCGATTTCGAGATCGAGGGTCAGCCCATCACCGCTCTGAACGCGGGCCCAGAGTTCAAATTCACCGAGGCCATCTCGCTTTTCGTCAACTGTGAAACGCAAGACGAGGTGGACTACCTGTGGGACAAGTTCACGGAGGATGGTGGCCAAGAGAGCCAGTGTGGGTGGTTGAAAGACAAGTTCGGCCTCTCGTGGCAGATTGTTCCCGAGGAGCTGCCGCGACTGCTCCAGCTCGAGGACAAGACCAAGGCCGACCGAGTCATGAAGGCCATGATGGAGATGAAGAAGATCGAGACCGCAAAGCTGAGGGCGGCCGCGGAGGGCTGAGCCCTACTTCGGGAAGGTGTAGTCCGTCCCAACCTTCGTTGTGTCGACCACGGGATACGTTCCCAGTGCCGCAGCTCCGCTTCCAACGCACACGAAAGCTTGCGCTTGAGGCGAGGCGAGCTTCGCGCCGGGCGCGAACGCCTTGCTCAGCTTCCTTGGCACGGTGACGGTGGTGCCGACGATCTTGACCGGTGTCGTCACCGCCGCGCCCGAGCACGAATCGCTTAGCTGAGCCTGGAAGTCAGTGAGGTCGTTACCGGCTCCGGGAAAGAAAGCCTCGATCTTGATGCACTGGGTTCCGGGAGTTGCCGTCGGGTTGAAAGCGAGCCGGTAGCCAAGACCCTCGGTCGCGGGTGGGGGAGCAGCAGTGAGGAACGTGACGTACAGGTTCGCAGCGTCGCTCGAGACTTTCACGGACTCGAGGTCGCCGACCGTGCTCACGCCCGCCGCGTTCTGATCTCCGACCGAACCGTCGCTCGTGCCTTGATCGTTCACGAAATTCGCGTCACCGGCCGGGTCTTTGACGACGGTCTTGGACGCAGCTGCGGAGACCTGGACGGGAAAGATGGCCGTCATTCCGATGACAGCCGCGATCGTCAACGCGATACACAGAGTTCGCTTCATAGCGCCCCCTTGATAGGGCGGGTCGCTTCGATGCCCGCTCAGGGAGTACTTCGTCGGTGGGGGCCTCCATCCCTCCTTGACGACAGTGGTGATTTAGCCGGCAGTGGCCTCCAGAGGCGGCTCCATCGCGGATTCATCGAGTCCCGAGTCGCCGGCAAGGAATTGCTGTTCGAATCCAAGTTGATCGGCCGGCTCACCAAAGAAGAACCCTTGGCCTTCATCGCACTTGAGGACCGCGATCGCTTCCAGGTGTCGTCTGGTTTCGATTCCTTCGGCAACCGTCTTTAGCCCGAGGGAGTTTGCGAGATAAACGATCGCCTGAGCCAGGGCCGCGTCTTCGACGCCCTCGCTGGCTCCCTGAACGAATTGCTTCTCGATCTTCAACATATCGATCGGGAAGTTGCGTAGGTAAGACAACGAGGAGTACCCGGTGCCGAAGTCGTCGATAGCTAGTAGCACCCCCAGCTCTCGGAGCGCATTCAGACGATCGATTGTCTGTCCGTCGTCCTCGAGAAGAACGCTTTCGGTGAATTCCAGGACGAGGATCGAAGGATCGATCCGGTGACGCTCGAGCAATCTCGCGACGTGCGTAACGAGATTGTCGTCGAGCAGCTGACGCGCAGACAGATTCACATTGAGGTGAAGACTTGCAGCGATCGGGTAACGATCGATCCACGTCCGGAGTGCCCGACAACTCTCCTCGAGGATCCACTCGCCAAGAGGGACGATCGATCCTGTTTCCTCCATCAAGGGAATGAATGTCTCGGGAGGGAGGAGGCCGCGGTCGGGATGGTCCCACCGCGCCAGTGCTTCGAAACCCTTCAGCACCCCCGTCGACAGCTCGACGATCGGTTGGAAATGGACTCGGAACTCGTCGCGATCGATCGCGCCGCGCGCTTGCGACTTGAGTTCGAGCCGCTCCACCACCGCCAGGTGTTCGTGGGTGCCGAACGAAACAGAGCGCCCTTTTCCCTGCGATTTGGCCGCGTACATGGATGCATCGGCACGCGCTATCAGAGCTTGCGGCGTTTCGTGAGTGCTGGAGCTCAACGCGATCCCGATGCTTGCGGACCCCTGGAATTCCTTGCCTGATATGACCAAGGGGGCGCGCAGCGCGCGGAGCATCCTGGCTGCCACTGCCTCCGCCCCGTCGGCCGTGCAACTTTCGATCATCACCGCAAATTCGTCCCCACCCATCCGCGCCGCGATATCGGTTGGACGTAGACATTCGGCGAGTCGCCGGGCGGTTTCGGCGAGGAAGCGGTCGCCTGCCTCGTGCCCAAGCGAGTCATTCACAGATTTGAAATCGTCCAGATCGATGAAGAGCACGGCTAATTCATGCGACGAGCCGGACGTGCGACTCAGCGCTCGATCCAGCACCGATGTGAACAGCATCGTGTTGCCCAAGCCGGTCAGCGGATCGTGAAGAGCCTGATGCGTCAGCTTCGTTTCGAACTCCTTGCGCTCGCTGACATCGCGGCTGGTCAAAAGCAATTCGCCGAGCGACGATTCGTCGATCAGGCGGTCGACCAGCGTCTCCAGGTAGATGTATGTGCCATCCGGGCGGCGGGCGCGCCATTCGATCCTGCCCCCGGACGTCGACCGCAACTGGTCACTTAGGAATGACTTCACGAAGTCGGCATCCTCGTCGTGCGCCAGGTCCATGACATTGACGGAATCGCCCTCGGTTATCTCAAAGACTTCCATCGTCGCGGGGCTCAGGTATCTCAGACCTAACGAAGCCGACACGACCATCACCAAGTCCGACGAACTGTGAACGAGCGACCTGAAGCGTTCCTGACTTGCACGAAGGCTCTCTCTTTGTGCTGCAGTATCGAGTGACAGTGCTGCCTGATCGGCGAACATCCTCAAGACCTGCCGGCGTTCCAACGCGGGTCGCCGCATGTCTTCGGGCTCGTCGACCCAAACGAACCCGATCACGTCACCTTTGGTGTCGGTTAGCGGGGTCCATAACCAATGCCTGTTCCATGCGTACGGACCGTGTCCGTTTCGAACGGAGGCATAGGTCTGGCGCGACTCATCGACGCGCGCGACGGCCTCGTCGTAAGGGATGAGATAGGTACCTTCTTCCTCGAACTTCGAGTCGAAGAGGGGAGCGACCTCTTCGAACTTGAACGAACCCGACAGTGCTGGGCCTGTGAGCTCCCACCCGTGGGCGGCCCGCGCGTGGAACCTGTTGTCCTGTGGATCCAGCAGGATGATCGCTACCTTTTGGAAGCCAAGGGTGTTCGCGATCGCGCCACACACAGAGTCGAGCACCTCTTCGGAGGAACTGGCACGTGCAAGCTTTCTGGACACCTCCAGCAATTGCACCAGTGCAGCTTGGTGTCGAGCGGCTGCCGAGTTCCTTTGCGATTGCTCCACGGCCAGTGCTGCATGCCGGGCCAGCGCGACCAGCACATCGAGCTCCTCGTCGGTCGGCGCACGGCCGGACATGGGCTCGTCGACGGACAGGATCCCCAAGAGTTCGCCGGTCGTGCTCTTCAAGGTGACCATGAGACTGTCCTCGGGTGTCCATGCGTCGGAGACCTCGCCGGCTTGCGGAGAAGACTCCGGTACATAGCGAGGCAATTCCAGCGCGTCCCAATCGAGCTCGCCGGCTCTGATCACGTAGGCGTCCCGGTGTAGGAACCGGGCATCGAGCAGAGGCTCCCAAACCTCCGCGGGGTTCGTAGTGCCGAGCAGGCTCGAGCGAGCTTCTTCGCTGCCCTGCACGGTCGTAACGCAGAAATCGTCAAAGGCCGGTCGATAGAGGTTGATCGCGACCGTCTGGAAGCCCAACGAGTCCGAGATCGTGCGCGCGACGGCAGACAGGAGGTTGGACAGGTCACTCGCCTCGCCGACGAGACGCGTGACGTCCAGGAGGCCTCGCAGATGTGTCATCTCCGCGCTGGTTGTCTTGTTTTTCATACTTCGCTCCGATAGCTATCCCTTTAGTAGTCGGCACCCCCGGCCTCCGCCTAAAAGCCCCTCTCCAGGGGGCGATCCCCCTGGCAGTCGCCCGAATTGCCC
>JBHELU010000186.1:0-3277 GCA_046262955.1 Actinomycetota bacterium
TCGAGGGCGCCCGCGGCGGCACACTGGGGCCGGGCGACATGAGCGGCGGAACGATCACGCTGACGAATGTGGGGGCAAGCGGACCGATCGAAACAGGCACGCCCATCATCAATCCACCCGAGTGCTGCGTCGTTGGCTTCGGGGGCATCAGAAAACGTCCCCTGGTCGTCGATGGCCAGGTAGCGGCCCGTGATACTGCCTGGATCTCGATCTCCGTCGACCACCGAATCGTGGACGGGGCGCTCGCAACTGAGTTCCTCACCACCCTGGTCAAGCTTCTGGAGAACGTCGATGGCGGCTGAAAGCGAGCTCATCTACGACTGGAACACGGTTGAAGGAGTCCCGGGACCTTCCCGCAAGGTCCTGGTTCACGACGAGACCCTCCGCGATGGTATCCAGGGCCCTTCCGTGCGCGATCCGGAGATCGAGGTGAAGATTCGCTTCCTTCATCTGCTCGACCAGCTTGGCGTTCACTCGATCGATCTCGGCTTGCCCGGCGCCGGTCCGCGTGCAGTCGCCCATGTCCAGCGGCTCGCCGAAGAAGTCCGGGATAAGAAATTGCGTATCAAACCGTTGTGCGCGGCCCGCACCCTGGAAGTCGACATCCGCCCGGTCGTGGAGATCTCGCAGAAAGTCGGCATCCCCATCGAGGTGGCTGCCTTCATCGGCTCGAGTCCGATCCGGCAGTACGCGGAGGGTTGGACCTTGGATCGGATGGTCGAGAACACCAGGTCCGCGGTGCGCTTCGCCCGCCAGCACGAGCTTCCGGTCCTTTACGTGACCGAGGACACAACGCGTGCTCATCCCGAAACGCTCAAGGCGCTGTTCGGCACTGCCATCGACGAAGGGGCGCAGCGGATCGCCGTCTGTGACACGGTCGGCCACTCGACCCCGGAAGGGGTGCAAGCGGTCGTGAGCCACGTGCGCCAGCTTGCCGATTCGCTGAATCCATCCGTCGGCGTCGATTGGCATGGCCACAGCGACCGAGGCTTGGGGCTCGTCAATGCGATAGTGGCCGCCCGTGCGGGTGCTGACCGGATCCATGGGTGCGCGCTTGGCCTGGGTGAGCGAGTCGGCAACACGCACCTTGATCTTCTGTTGGTCAATTTCCGGTTGCTCGGGTGGATCGATACAGACCTGAGCAAGCTCCGCGAGATGGGCGACTTAATTGCCGAGTCGACCGGGATGCCGATCCCGGCGAACTATCCCGTGCTCGGTAAGGACGCGTTCCGAACGGCCACGGGGGTGCATGCCGCCGCGGTTATCAAAGCGAAGCGAAAGGGCAATGACTGGCTGGCGAACCGCGTTTACTCGGGGGTGCCGGCCGAGCTGTTTGGTTGCGAGCAGCTCATCGAGATCGGCCCGATGAGCGGCGAGTCGAACGTCGTCTTCTGGCTGGAGCAGCATGGGATCGAGCCCGATGCAGAGCTGGTTCGCGCTATCTTCGCTCGGGCCAAAGAGGCCGACCGATTGCTGAGTGAGGCGGAAATCCGCGACGTGATCCGCCACTCGAAGGCGCGGACGGCCTAGGCGTCTCGACTAGACCGACGTATCGAAGCGGTGGGGGTCCCACCGGAGACCGAGCTCGGAAGGCCCTCCCATATATCCGAGGAGTGCTGAGGCAGCGACGACCGCCGGACTGGCGAGATAGCCAAGTCCACCCACTCCCATCCGGTTCTGCCAGTTGCGGTTGAACGACGTGATCGCAACCTCGCCCTTCTTCAAGGCGTCAGGACCCTGGCCAAAGCAAGGACCGCACCAGGAATCGCGAATCTGCGCGCCAACCGAGCGGAGTGTTCCACCGATCGACTCGCCCTTGAGGCGAGGGTCGGGCTTTTCGATGTCGCGCTTGACGACGCCTGACCCGGGGAACACGACGAACGGTTTGGGCGCCTTCTCATAGCCCTTGGCACGCGCAGCCTCGATAACAAGCGCAGCCTCGAGGAGGTCGTCATAGCCCCCGTTTGTGCAAGACCCGATGAACGCTCGATCGAACCCTATCCGCTCGCTTGCAACTTCGTCGGCAGGGAACGCGTTGCCGGGCGCGAAGGGCTTGGCGATGAATGGGACGAGCTCGGAGAGGTCGAGGGTTTCATCGATCTCGTAGGTAGCTTGCACTCCGGGCGCTATGACCGCGTATGGCAAATCGACCCCTTTCTTCCGGTACCAATCGACGGTGATCTCGTCAGCCGCGAAGATGCCGTTCTGCGCCTCCGCCTCAGCCATCATGTTCGCGATCGTGTTTCGGTAGGGAATCGGCAGCTGGCGCTCACTGTCCACGAACTCGACGCTCATCCCCTGGGCCTGCGCCGTTCCCCAACGCCGCAGAAGTGCGAGGACGACATCCTTTCCGCTGACCCAGGCCGGCAGGGTCCCCTTGAAGACGACTCGCCTGCGGCGAGCCGGCGTGAAATAGATGTAGCCGGTCGACCAACCGAAGCCGAGCTGAGTGCTACCCACACCGATTCCGACCGCACCGTAAGCGCCATAGGCCCGGCTGTGCGAATCGGCCCCGGGAATGAACGCACCCGGAACGACCAGTCCCTGTTCCGGGAAATAGAAATGGAAGATGCCATCGCCGGGCGTCGCGTAGTAAGGCTTTTCGATCCCTTGCAAGCGGGCGAAGTCCCGGCCAATTCCTGTCTGCCGGTCGTCCGTATTTCGCCCGGAGAAGACAAAGTGGTCGTTGGCAATCGCTGCCTGGCGCGGATAGATTGTGTCGCCCCCCGTGATCTGGTTGAACGTATGGATTGCGAACGGTGCGGTGCCGTCGGAGGCGGGCAATAGGTCACACCAGACACGAATCGTGGAACCCGGCCGGACTTCGGCATCGCGGTCAACCCGATGCGCCCAGACGATCTGCTCGGTCGTAGTCATCCCAGCCGCCGTCTTGGGCTCCGCCCACTCCACCCTCGGGTCCAGCTCGACCGACTGCTTTAACTCCCGCCGGCCTATCGCGATGATCCCGCCGGAGCGTCGTATGTCTTCCTCCTTCGGAGTCAGAGGCACGGGCTCGTAGGTACGGCCGCGCGTCTCGTTCCTGAGTTGACGCGTCTTGGGGTCGAACGAGAAGAGGTCGCCTTCCTGAGCTTCCTCCGCGGCCTCTCGACTCTGAACAACGTGCAATCCCAGGTTCAGCGCGTTACGGCGGAAGATATCGCCCAGCCCGTCGCCGCAGACAATCACGAGCTCCAGCCCCACCTCTTCTGCGACGGCTTTTAAGCCGGCAGGGCTCATCTCCCGGGACGAGCCGATACCAAATCGCTCGCCCGCAACG
>JBHELU010000187.1:0-15542 GCA_046262955.1 Actinomycetota bacterium
CTGCTGATCGGCATCAATCACCGTTATAAGACTGACCGTGCCGGCATCCACATCACTGGTGTCTAGATACGCCCGTGCCCAGTAGCGAGAGGTAGAGCGGCGAGGAGGCACGCTACTGTAGGCCCGGCGAATGTCCGAAGCAGAGATTGCGTCGCTCGTCGTTTCGTATGCCGTCGTTCAGACGGTCGTCTTGTTATTGCTTGTGCGCGCGCTGGATCCCTACGAGCGCGAACCGTTGTCCTTGCTCGGGGTGCTCGTCGTGTGGGGGGCGATCGGGGCAACCGGCCTGTCCGCGCTGGGCAACGCAGCCTTCAGTCGCGCGCTATCGGCTACGACGAATCTCGTCTTTGGACCGGCGATCTATTCGCCGCTCGTTGAAGAGGGCGCCAAGGGTCTGGCTCTCGTCGCCTTCCTAGTGGTTTCGGTGATGGCGGCGGGACGCTTCGGCATCCCTCGCTTCGAGGGAGTTACCGACGGGATCGTCTACGGCGCTGCGGTTGGCCTGGGGTTCGCATTCACCGAGGACATCTTGTATCTGCTCAATGCGGCCTCGCAGAATGGACTGTCCCAGGGTCTCTCTACCTATCTGGCGCGGCGAGGCTTCCTAGGTGTAACGGTGTTCCATCATGCGATCTACTCGGCGGCGTTCGGGGTGGGGCTGGGTCTCGCGACATGGACGACGTCGCGCCTACTGCGCGTGCTCGCCCCCGCTCTCGGTCTTGCCTTGGCGATCCTGTTGCATGCGGCCAACAACGGCCTCGTGCAGCTCGTGCTCGTCCTGCGCTACGGCTTCGATCGGACCGCTGGCTACCTCGAGGGAATCACACTCCCGGGCGACGCTCGGCTGCAAAGCAGCGCCGGCGCGGCGGCGAGCGCGGTCAATTACCTTCATTACGCGACGCTTGTCGCGTTCATCGTGGGCGTGCAGCTATGGCTCGCCTATCAGCGCAACGTCATCCGGAGTGAGCTGGAGGGTGAGATCCGTACGGGGCTCATCAGTCGCGAGGAGTGGAGTCTGTTGCCGTCCTACTGGCGCCGGAATCGCTGGTATTGGCAGCTGATCCAAACGGGGCAGTGGGAGCGGTGGCGCTTGCTCCGGCGCATCCACAACGAGCTCGTTGAATTCGCGTTTATGAAGCGGCGTCTCGATGGGGGGGCCGCGCGCGACGACGCACTAGCAGAGACGCGCGAGCTGATCGAGAAGCTCAAAGCGCAGAAGCTCGTGTTCCTGTGACCGCCCGGCGCGCCGAGTACGACGTCGCTGCTGATGCAGAGCGCGTAGGTGCTCTCAAGGCTCTCGACATCTTCGCGAACGCCCCCGAGCCGGTCCTCGAGCTGCTTGCCGCGGGGGTTCGTGAGCAGCACGTCCCTCCGGGAACGACCGTCATCCGCCAGGGAAGGATGCCGTCGCATCTCTTCGTCGTCGTGTCGGGAAGCCTGGACGTCTCGTCGGTCGATGAAGCGGGTCATCCGAAGCACGTCGCCGTCGTCCACGAGGGTGACTACCTCGGGGAGATCGGCCTGATCGAAGGCGTGCCGAGCACCGCGACCGTCACGGCAAAAACACCCTGCGTGCTCTACGCGATCGGCGGTGCCGACGTGTTGCGCGCGATCCGCCGATCGCGCGCACTCTCAGACGCTCTTCTCGAGCGGATAGGACAACGGCTCGCACGGACCCACGGCATCTACCGACCGGTCGCGCAGCGCAGCGAAGCTGGGTCCGAGCAGGTACGCCAGCTTGCGCACCGGCTGCTAGGTGTCATTGGGCGCGCCGCTCAGAGATATCCGGACGATCCGGACCTGCGCACAGTGCTGGAGGAACTCTCTCGTCTTGCCACGACGGAACCAAAGACCGGAGCGGACGGCTCGTGAGCAGGGGCGAGGTCCCGAGCGTCAGGAAAGCTGGAGGCCGGCTCGCCGTCGCAGTTGGTCGGGCTTCTTGATCGAGATCGTTCGCCCTTCAACCTCGATGTATCCACGCCTCTCCAACGACCGCAGTGTCGCGTTGACGCTCTGACGGGACGCCCCGATCATGTTTGCGAGATCGGTCTGCGTGAGCTGAAGGTCCATCGCGATGCAGCCGTCGGCTGCCACAGTGCCCCGATCGTCGGCCAGCTTCATCAGCAGCTTGGCCAACCGCCCGTGGAGATCGAGGAAAACCAGATCGGCGGCCTGCTCGCTCAGCCGCCTCAGGATCGCGACCACCCCGAACAGCAACGACTCGGAGATCTGCGGGTAGTCGCGCCGCAGCACTTGCAGGCTGGAGGCGCTGAGCATCAGGATCGTCGTCGGCTCCAGGGCCTCGGCCGAGGCCGATCGCGTCTCGCCGTCGAGCGCGGCCAGCTCGCCGAAGACATCCGGGGGCCTGAGAGTCACGAACACCATCTCGTCGCCGTCCTGTGAGGTGACGTAGACCTTCACACGACCCTCTGCGAGGACGAGTAATCCCTCGGGCGCGTCACCTTGTTGGAAGAGGAGCTGTCCCTTTACGAACGAGCGCGTCTCCATCTGCTCCGCGAGCAGCAGTCTCGTCTCCGCGTCCAAACCTCGGAACAGGTCGGTTCGGCCGAGCAGCGCTACCACTTCATCGCGCTTCACGGCATCACAAGACAAAAGCCGCCATTTGGAAAAGCGTACAGCGACACGAGAAAGGGGCCCGAAAGGGCCCCTTTCCGTGGCTGAGTTACGGGTTAGCTTGTGGGACTGGGAGAAGGCGCCGGACACTTCGGACATGCCTTCGGCTTCGCCTTGGCCGTGTTGGATTGCGGGCTGTGGTTCCCCTGATCGTCATTCGCAACCACGAAGTAGTAGTACAGGATCGCTTTTGTGGCGGTCGTGTCGGTGAAGCTTGTGGTCGCAGTGCTACCGACCAAGCTGAACGTTCCCGCCTGACCGCTCGTGCTACGCCAGATGTCATAGCTCACGACGTTGTTGTTCCCAGTCGTGCTTGCGGCCTGCCACGTCAGCGCTACTTTCCCCTTGTGGGGAGAGGCCGCAAGGCTCTGCGGAGAGAGCACCCGCGCGGAGCACGGATCCGGAGGACCACCGATGCCCACCACGCAGATATGGCTTATCTGCTGTCCGGCGGTCACCGGCGGTGGGTCGTAAGTGATCGACGGCGCTGGTTGCTTGTCCAAGTCGTACGACACCGACAGTGCCTCGTCCGTGGACACGTTGAAGTCTTCGGCCTCGACGGTCATGCACGGATCTCCGCAGTCGGCTTGCTTGGTCACGCTGACGATCGTGCCTCCGACTCCCGCCTCAGCCCTGACGCACACCGTCAGGTTCGAGATCTGGCCGACGATTTTCTGACCCAGAACACTGATGCCCGGCACGGTCACGGGCACCGTTGCGCACGGGCTCGCGGTTGCACCGAACGACGCGGGCTGATTGTTGCCGGAACTCCCGCATGCGACGCCGGCGAGAGCCGCAAGCGCCGCAATTGCAATCAACTTCTTCATAGCGCCACCTCCTATATACCGCCCGATCCAACCCAGCCGGTGCCGCAACGCACCACTCCGTAGCCTGTTGCAGGGAGCGTGATCAGTGTGGGCCCCGCGCCACGGTCGGCGCAGTCACCGAGACGACAATCCGAGTGTCAACCTGGCGACAGCGGAATCAGACAATAGGGAGTAATACAGAAAAAACAAGCTAAATACCCAAAATCGAGGGGCACAAAACGAAAAAAATCAAAAAATATCGATCGTTTCGGCCGACTTGGGGGGTTATGTCCGTTTTGGCTGTAAAGGAATTGCTCTCACTGCGGCGAACGAACGACTCAGCTGGGCGGACCGCCGCGGAGTTCGTCACTCTCGAGAGGACCAGGGGGTAGCGGGATGAGGGCATCGAGACCAGTCGCGCTCGTGTTGGGCATCGCCTTTCTTTCGTCACTGATCGCTGCGGCTCCCGCAAGCGCGGCGACGTGTAGCACGACGGACCTGGTTCCGCAGATCCGTGGCTTTTCGATCAACCAAGGCCTTGGATCGGACGCCACGCTCGTGCGCGGCAAGGACATCGTCTTCCGATTGTTGCTCAGCAGGCCCCAGTGCGCCGACGGCACCACTCAGTCCGTGTCTTTAAGGTCGGCGTCGTTGAGCGTCAAGGCGGGACCGGCCACGCTTCTCACCGTGGCCTCGCCGACGAACTCGCTCACGCCGGCGCCGTTGCTGTCGTATTACAAGGACGCGCCGGCGATCCCCGACTCCACCGGAGACCCCAAGTGGATCGTGAAAGGCCCGCAGCTTGCGGCCGCCGCTCCCGCCCCATCCACGCCCTTGACGTTCGAAGCGACCATCGGTTATTCGAATTCGGTCGGAGGCAGCGGCACGACCGCCGCGATCAATACTTTCAACGGTTCCCCGATCACCAAAACGTTGGCCGCGGCGACCACGCCGTTACGCGTTCTCGCGATCCCGATGGGAGACGCGACCGGCAGGAAGAACACGACCAAGCCTCAGTTCAGCTCGAGCGCGAACACGGCCGTGATGGACGGGTTCTCGAACCTCGGCCGTACCTACCCAGTTGCGAACGGAACCGCGGACCTCACCAGCGTGGACGCGAGCTCGACGGCGGGGATGCGCTACCACGTCGACACGAGCGCGCTCCTCGACGTGAGTTCCTACATGCCGAACGGTCTTTTCTGTGACGACGGCAACGCTCTCAGCCAGGTCATCCAGCCCCAGCTGCTGGCCGACCTGAAGCAATACAACGCAGCGAATCCCTCGGCCAAGAGTGCCGATCATGTCCTGGGTGTCATCGACCAGGCGATCAGCCAAGCGTGCACCGAAGGGTACGCCGACCTCAATTCGAACGACGCCTACGTGCGGGCCCACTACGGGACCCAACCCATCATGACTGCCGCCTTGATGTCGATGGAAGAAGGTCACAACTTCGGCGCGGTTCCGTGTGGCCCGACGACATCGAGCACCTCGCTGACGCAATGTCCCGTCGATCGCGACAATGCAAGTGACCAATTCCACGCCCCCACGACGTGGGCTCACTCTACGAACGTGGCCGACTATCCGGATCTCGCGTACAACCTGCTGTCGCCGACCGCAACCAATCAACCCGTGAGCGACGATCGCAACGCGATGGAGTTCGGCTTACAGCAACCAGGAACGTGGTTGAACACCAACACGTTTTTGGATAAGGACGACTGGGCGATGATCCTTTGTCGCCTCGGCGGCCCGACGACCAACGACTGCGCGTTGCCGGTGCAACAGAGCGCATCTCAGGCCGCAAGCCAGTCGGCAACCACGCTGGTCGGAACGACCGACGGAACCAAGGCCGGCACGCAGGTATTCGATTCCTATGCCGAAGTGCAGGGCGCCACCGACAACCAGCCCACTGCGAGCGCCGTCCACGTGATGCAGCTTGACGCGTCGGGCAACGTCATCGCGGGATCGGATCAGCCGGTGCGGCTGTTCGGGGATCATTCCGAGCACGTCGTGTCGCCGCTGACTGCGTTCATGCCTACGTCCAAGACGTTCTCGGTGTCGTACGCGACCGCCCCGTCCGCAGTAACGGTCGAGCTCGTCAACACCGCTTCGGGCGAGATCCTTTATCGACGGGACAAGACGGGCGGCGCGCCGCGGAACGTGCACACGAGCGTGTCGACGACGGGAACGACGGGCGGCTGCACGACAGGATGTCCGCCACCTTCGGAGATGGTCGGTCCGGGTCAGTTCGGGCCGAGCGCGCAGAAGATCGATTTCGAAACCAATCCGGTGACCGGTCAAGCGTGGAGCCCCGGCGATGTTGTAACCGGTCAATACCTGGCGTCCAAGGGCGTGACGTTCAACGCGGACTCCACGACCACGCCCAAGATCATCGGAGCGTGCCCGGACAACCCATGCCGGGTTCCCGACCTAGGTACACAGTCGGGCCGCTTCTCGCTGTGGAACTCGCCGAACACTTTGCCGGCTGGACCGGTCGACCCGGTTCCCGACAGCGCCGGCGTCCCGCTGACCTTGAACTTCCCTCAGCCGGTGCAGAAGGTGGGCCTGTACATGGGGAACGACGACACCAATACGACGGCTGCGACGCTGACCGCCTTCGACGCGTCGCAGAACGTGATCAAAAGGGTGACCAAATCGAACTTTGGCTCGGCCGACACGACATTCATCGGGATCGATGCCGGACAGAATGACATAGCCAGCGTGCAACTCGACTACGGTCAGTCGCCCCTCGGTGAGGAGATCGACGACCTCACCTTCGAGCGTGGGGGAACGCCGACCCCGTCCACGTCCTACAGAGCGTCGGTGACCGCCGAGGATGACAACCCTCAGAACATGAGGGCCGCGTTCTTTGCCAAGTGCCCCGACTCGAACCAGGTGCTGACCGCGGGCGTCAAGCCGGACTCGGTCAGTGGCACGCAGGCGTCGTTCCACTACGATTTCGACTCGACCCAGATATGCCCCAATGGATCGACGACGATCATCCTGGTGCGCCTGAACGACGGTTATAACCAGACCGTTTTCTACGAGATGTCGGTCCAAGCACAACCCGCGACTCCGCCCACGGCCGTCATCGACAACCCGAATGCAGGCGCGCAGGCATACAGTGTTCTCCAGCACGAGCCGATGACACTCAGCGGCCAGGGATGGGACCAGGTCGAAGGGGTGCTCCCGGGTTCAGCACTCACGTGGACGATCACCGGACCTTCGGGAACGGTCAGCAGCGGCCAGCACGGAAACAGCCTCACGCTGCCCGCACCGGCCGGCACCGGCGGATGGACGCCGGGCACGTACACCGCCACTCTCCATGTCGTGAACAGCGCGGGTCTCTCCAACGACACGACCACGACGTTCCAGGTACTCGAAGACAAGGACAACGACGGGATACCGGCGACGGTCGAGTCTTGTTACAAGGGCAGTGACACAAATCCCAACGACGCGTTCGGCGACTACGACAACGATGGGGTTCCCAACCAGCAGGACGACAACCCGTGCGTCGCCAAAACGACCTACAACGCTCAGGCGAACTTCGATCCGAACACGCTGAACTACCCGTCGAACGGGGGAGGCACGTCGGTCACGGTCACGCTCACGTTCCGATACAGAGACGCCGCCCAGATCGACTCGAACACCGTTTACATCACGAACCTCGGCGGAACGCCGATCGCGCAGAGCAACTCGTTCAAGGCGAGCGGCTGGACGGTCAAGTCGCCAACTACGGCCGTTGCGAAGTTCGACCGCCAGGCGATCATCAACTTCCTGTGCCCGAACGCGGCGAGCTGCCAGACCAACCAGAGGGTCGCCATAAGCGTCGCTGGCAACGCCCCGGCCGGCGCCAACAAGCCCGCCTACAGCTTCACCGCGGGGGCCACTTTCGACGTCCAGAAGAGCTAGGAGGAGAGGTATGAGTAGAAGAGTCATACTCGCCACCGCGGTGGTCGTGACCCTGATCGCCGGCAGTTCGGCGTGGGTCCTGGCCGCGGACAACGATCAGAGTCAGGCCTGCGCCAACATCACGGGTGGAAGCGCCACCTACACGGCGCCGCAAGTCAACAAGGACGCGACCGGGACGGTCACCTACTCGACGACTCCGGGACAGCTGTCGTTCACCGAAACTCTCGCGGCCCCGACTTGTCCGAACATCTCCTACGGATTGGTCGTTCTGAGCGCGAACCCATATCCGATCTCGGGGGCTCAAACGGCTCCCTCGGTCCTGGCAACCGCAGCGTTCCCCGGCGACGGCTCGTCGACGACGTTGAAGTACACCCTTCCGATCAACTCCGACACGAGCCAGCAGGCCGTTTGTGTGTACGTGTACACGACGGGGGGCTCTGCGGGATCGCCGACCGGGAAGACCGGAGCGTCCTTCGACGGCAACTCGGGGATGGCGTTGCTCGACCGCGGTCCCGACTGGCACACGGTCTCTTCGAGCGATCCCAGCGGGACCTACAGCAACTACTGCAACGTCATCAAGGCGACGGGCAGCCCTGGTCAAAGCTACGGATGATCTGACTAGCTTGTTGGTGACGAGATGAGCGAGCGGGCCTGGTCAAGGATCTGACCGGCCCGCTCGCCATTTCCGGCGCGTTCCATCGCTTCGGCACCCGCGGTGAGGCAGTCGGCCGCGAGCGAGGTGGCGCCCATCTCCAGGAAGACGGCCGCCGCTTCCTCTGCCGTTGCTGCGGACTCAAGGTAGTTGCCCTGCTGGAATTGGATCGACGATAGCGTCTTTGTCACGTCTGCGATCGTGGGAGGGTGCCCGATCGTGCCGGCCACATCCAGCGCCCGCGCGCAATATTCCAGAGCCTCTTCGAAGCTCTTTTGGAACATGAGCTTTTCGGCCAGATTGCCGTACGCGATGGCTCGGCCCGAAAGATGATCGATACGTTCGAACTCTTCGATCGCGCGGCGGTCACACTCGATCGCCGCCTCCAACTCGTTCCGCGCGAGCTCGGCCATCCCGAGGTTCGTCAGGCACGCGCCGATCTCTTCGACGCTGCCCGTTAGCTCGGCCAGCTCGAGGCCGTGGCGTAACGCGGCTGTTGCCTCATCCAAGTCACCACGTTTCCGGTAGGTATCGCCGATGATCCTCATCGCCAGAGTCAAGCCGCGCAGATCCTCCTGCTTCTCGAAGATCTCCTTTGCCGCGAGGCCATGACGTAGGCCCTCATCGACTCGATCGAGCACAGTTTGGGTGCGCGCCAGTTGAAGAAGGTTCTCGGCCACGATTGGGTCGTCGGCGGGCGCGCCGACTTTCAAACCCTTCTCGAAGGCCTCGACCGCGTCGGTCAGATTCCCCTCACGCATCATCGTCCACCCTCGCTCGAGCCATAGCGGAGCTGAGTCAGGTCCCTCGAATCGGTTCGAGGCGAAAGCCTCGTCGAGCAGACGCAGCGCGTCGTCGAAGCGACTCTCGTTGCGCAATGCCGATGCCATGCCCCGCCACGCGTCGACGGTTTGAACAAGGTCGCGCGCCTCGGAGTAGGTGCGGAAGGCGTCTTCGTAGTGACCTCGCAGCTCGTGAAGGTCTCCGAGCTCTTGCAGGATCTCGGGGAGCCCTTCCGCGTGACTCTCGTGGGCGCGGGCGAGCTCGACCGCGCGCGTCAGGTGAAGGATGGCTTCATCGTTCGCGAAAAGTCGCTTCGCTCGCGTCCCCGCTTTGATCAAGTAGTCGATCGCCTTCGTACCGGCCCCGGCGAGATAGAGGTGCCGCGCGAGCAGATCGATCGAGTCGTCTCCGGCGCCATAAAGAGTCTCTGCGAATCGAGCGACGCGAGCGTGTAGCTGGCGGCGAGTCTTCGTCAATAGCCGGTCGTACGCGACCTGCTGGATCAGGGCGTGATGGAAGACGAACCCTCGCCGAAACAAGGTGTCGTGCTCTCCTTCGAGGTGGTCGAGGAACCCGCTTTCGACGAGGTGTGCCAGGGATGCATCGACGTCGGGAGCGTCGCCGGCCGCGGCTCGAATGAGGGACAAGGGGAGTCGCCGGCCGATGAGCGACGCCACCTGAAGGACCGAGGAAGCCGAGTGGGGCAGCGAATCGATACGAGCGGAAAGGACTCCTTCGACGGTCGGCGGGATGCTGTGAACGTCCCAAGACGCGTGGGTGACCCACTTATCGCCTTCCTGGAGCAGGGAGCCGGACTCTCTCAGGGAGTGCACGACTTCCTCGATGAATAGAGGATTTCCGGCCGTGCGCTCGCGGACGACTTGCGCCAACTCGCGGGGGACGGTTCCGCCCAGTATCTCCACGAGCTGGTCCTGCACGCCGGCTTCGTCTAGACCCGAGATCTCTATGTGGACCCGGAGGTCATCGGGAACCCGTTCCTCCAGGCGCGCTACGACCTTGGCCGCTTCGGGCCGGGCGGTCAACACGAAGCAGATCCTGTCCTGCGCGGTCAATCGGATCAGCTCTCGGGTCAGCTCGATCGAGGACTCATCCGCCCAGTGGATGTCTTCGAACGCGATCACAAGTGGATCCAAGTGAGATCGCCCGACCGCCCACGTTGCGAAGAGTTGGTGGAGATAGCGACGGAAAGCCTCGGGCTGATGCTTGTCGACGGCTGCGGCGTCGTCGCTTGGTAATCCCAACAGCTTGCTGAGATAAGGAAGTGCGTCGGGCGCGCCGGCTCGGGCAAGCTCTCGACCGAGCCGGGCGACGGCTTCGTGCGGGTCGTCGGAGGTCGAGATGCCTGCCGCGCGCCGGACGAGGTCGCTGTAGGGCCAGTATGGGAGCCCGGCTCCATACGAGAGGCACCGGGCCTGGAGCCACGCCACTCCGCGCCCGCGAGCGTAGCCGCGGATGGCGTCTTTCAGACGCGTCTTGCCGACCCCCGGCTCTCCTGTGATCGCGAGGGCTCCACCCGGCCCGTCCACGAGCCTGTCGATCACGGAGCTCGCGGCCGCGAGCTCCGCGTCTCGTCCGACCAGCGAAGCTCCCGCGAAACTGGACTGGGGCGTTTCGCGAACGCGTTCGCCGAGGATCCGCCACGCGCGAACGGGTTTGCTCTTGCCCTTGAGCATTAGCTCGCCAATATCTTCGAACTCGAAACGATCCCTGGCGAGACGAGCCGTCAAGTCTCCTACGTACGTCTCCCTGGGTGGCGCGACCGACTCCAGACGCTGGGCCAGGATGATTGAGTCTCCCAAGACGCTGTAGTCGGTGCGGACCTCGCTGCCGATCATGCGACCGACGACGTGACCGGTGTTCACGCCGATGTGTAGCGTCATGTCCCGCGCCGCCTCGTTGAGGGTGGGGAGGATGCGCTCCAGCTCCGTGTGCATCTCCTGCGCGACGAGCAACGCGCGGATGGCATCGTCTTCGTGGCTGACCGGTGCCCCAAAAAGGGCGAGCAAAGCGTCCCCCGCGTACTTTTCGACGTGGCCCTCGTAACGTCCGACGACGTTGGTCAGCGAGGTGATGATCGGATCGACGATCTGGACGAGGTCCTCGGTATCGACCCTATCTGCGAGCGGAGTGATGCCGCTCAGGTCGGCAAACAGGGAAGTGACCAGCCGCCGCTCCTCGAGCAGCATCCCGCCGGATCTTTCAAGCTTGTCGGCAACTTGCTGCGATACGAAGCTGCGTAGCGCCTCCCCGGCGTCCGCGTCGGCACCGACCGAAGGGGCGGGCACTCCACAGTGTCCACAGAAACGCGTGCCTTCAGGGTTATCGCCGCCGCACGACGCGCACGCCCATGACACGCTCAGAGTGTACGTATAACTACGAACTTCCCGTGTGGGCGACGACCCGCTAGCGGATCGTCGCTATCGTGGCCCCCGTTTCAATGGACTGGCCGGCGGCGACGTTCAGTTCCTCGACCGTCCCGTCGGTGTGGGCGACGATCGAGTTCTCCATCTTCATGGCTTCGAGGACGACGATCGCCTCGCCGGTTTTCACCTGCTGGCCTTTCTCGACGAGAACCTTCACGATCGTTCCCTGCATCGGAGCCATTAGGGACTCACCGGCCCCCGCCCCCACTGCTCCGGTCGACTTCGGCGGCTTGGGTTTGCGCGGTTGAACGAGCGTGTCCAACCGTTCGTGGACCTTTACGGCGAACCGCTTTCCTTCGACCTCGACGGCGAAGTCGCGCACTGCGATCTCGGGCTCGCCGGGCTTCGGCTTAGGAGCAGGGGCGTCGGCGAGCACGGACAGATCCATCTCTTTCTCGACCGTGCCCGTGTGGTAGTTGCCGGTGACGAAACGTTCGTCGGCCAGCATCAGCGAGTGGAACGGGATCGTCGTCTTAATCCCCTCGATCGTGTACTCGTCGAGCGCACGCAACATCCGCCGCCGCGCTTCGTCGCGATTTGCGCCGTAAGTGATGAGCTTGGAAACGAGCGGGTCGTAAGCCTGCGGGATCACGGAATTCGGTTCGGTCCCCGAGTCGACTCGGACTCCCGGTCCCGACGGCTCCCGGTAGTTGCCGATCGCTCCCGGAGCCGGCATGAAGTTCTTTGCAGGGTTCTCTGCGTTCACGCGGCATTCGATCGCGTGACCGCGCAACTCGATGTCATCTTGCGAGAACTCCAATGGCTCCTCGGCTGCAACCAGCAGCTGTGCGCGCACCAAGTCGTATCCGGTAACCAGCTCGGTGACTGGGTGCTCGACCTGGAGCCTCGTGTTCATCTCGAGGAAGTAGAAGGTCTCGCCGTCGGCATCCAGCAGGAACTCACACGTGCCGGCGTTGCGGTAGCCGACCTGCTTCGACACGCGCGCCGCCGCTTCCATGATCGCTTCGCGAACGGCGGGATCAAGGGCAGGTGAGGGCGACTCTTCGACAAGCTTCTGATGTCGTCGCTGTAGCGAGCAGTCGCGCTCGGGGAACGAGAGAACGGCTCCCGATGCGTCGCCCATCACTTGCACCTCGATGTGGCGCGGCCGCTCGAGATACTTCTCGAGGTAGACGTCGGGTGACGAGAAGTACGCCTGCGCTTCGCGGGCGGCTCCCGCCAACCCTTCTTCGATGTCGTCCTCGGTCGCGACGACGCGGAAGCCTTTGCCGCCACCTCCCGCCGATGCCTTGACCGCAAGTGGAAGCCCGTACTGAGTCACGAACTGCTTCACCTCGTCCACAGACGTCACGGGTTCTTTGGTGCCGGGCACCGTCGCAACCCCCGCATCCGACGCAGCCCTGCGAGCCGCCGTCTTGTCACCCATCGAGTCGATGATCTCGGGGGCCGGCCCCACCCAGATCAGCCCGGCGTCGAGCACCGCCTGCGCGAACGATGCGTTCTCGGCCAGGAATCCGTAGCCGGGATGCACCGCTTCGGCGCCGGATCGCTTTGCGGCGTCGATGATCGCCGGGATCTTCAGGTACGACTCCGATGCGGGCCCTGCGCCCACGTTGTAAGCCTCGTCCGCCATCCGCACGTGCAGCGCATCGGCATCGAGGTCGGAGTACACGGCGACCGGGGAGACGTCCATGTCCCGGCATCCACGCATCACGCGGATGGCGATCTCGCCTCGATTTGCGACCAACAGTTTCTTGAACATGCGCTCCGTATCCTAGGGCGCGCATGAGTGACGACCTGAGCCCCGATTCGATCAGCCGGTTCATCCGTGGCCGTTTCGGGACGCCCGTGCGGTACTTCGAGGAGATCGGATCGACCAACGATGAGGCGATGCGCTGGGCCACGATGGAGCAGGCCCCCGAGGGCGCGGTCGTCGTCACCGACCATCAGGTCGCGGGCCGCGGCAGGTGGGGCCGGACGTGGTTCTCGGAGCCCGGCACCGCGATCCAGTTCTCATTGATCCTTCGGCCGCGGCTCCCCGTCGACGTGTTGGGCCTTTTAACAACTGCGCTCGGCCTCGCGTGCGCAGAAGGTGTCGAGATCGCAGCCGGTGTCCGGTGCTGGTTGAAATGGCCGAACGATGTAGTTATCGCCGATCGAAAGCTTGCAGGGATATTGGTCGAGAGCCGCGTCACCGGTCATCTCATGGACGTTGCGGTCGCGGGCATGGGGATCAACGTTCGGCGACCGGTCTCGGAAGTTCCACCCGAACTGTCGGCTCGAGCCACGGATGTCGATCAGGAGATCGCCGCGGCAAAAAGCGATAAGCACCCGGAGCGGGCCGAGATCCTCGGCTGGGTCCTCGATGCGTTCGAACGTCTCTACGTGCGACTGGGATCGGGTGAAGGGGCGGCCGATCTCATTGATCGGGCTACCGCGAGGTCGCAGGTCATCGGCCGCGATGTCACCGTGCGAGTAGCCGATGGGTCGACGTTCGAGGGCAAAGCCGAGCGGTTGCTTCCTTCCGGCGCGCTGGAGGTTCAGGTGAACGGCGAGCACCGTGCGGTCCACGTCGGTGAGGTGGCCCAAGTACGACTCACGTGACGGGGCAAGAGCTCACATGGCGACCGACGCGCGAGCAACTCGACGCGGCGTACGGGAAGCGGATCAAAGATGTCATCGACGACGGCCTGGGCGTTTTGTTCTGCGGCATCAATCCCGGGCTGTACTCGGGCGCGGTCGGACACCACTTCGCCCGGCCGGGTAACCGGTTCTGGCCGGCACTGCATCGTTCGGGGTTCACTCCGACTCTTCTCGGCCCGTTCACCGAGCGTTCCCTGCTATCGCTCGGATTGGGTGTGACGAACCTCGTTGCGCGGACTACGGCACGAGCGGACGAGTTGAGCCGCGACGAGCTCATCCGCGGAGGAAGAGCGCTCCGACGGAAGGTCCTCGCTCGCCGCCCGCGGTTCGTCGCGATCCTCGGGGTCACCGCCTACCGGGCCGCATTTGGACAGAAGGACGTCGCTGTGGGGGAACAAGCCGCGATGATCGGCGGCTCCGGGGTGTGGGTGTTGCCGAACCCGAGTGGATTGAATGCTCATTACCAGCTGCCGGCTCTGGCACATGAGTTTGACAAGCTGAAGAAGGCCGTGGATAGCCGCGGTTAGTAGCGGCCTCCGGGAACGCGGGCCGCATAGGATTCGTTGATGGGGATGACAAGGAGGCACGGATGTACCTGTCGTACGTCACCCATCTCGCCTGAGTGGCCGAACAGGTCGAAGATCTGCGGGTCGCGCAGAGGCAGAGATTGATAGCGGGCAGGAGCCGAAGCCGGTGGAGCCGGTGGGTGCGGCGCGGCCAGCAGGCCGCCGAAGACGCCGGCCCATGTCTTGGCCACGTCATGGATGGTGCAGCCATCGATAGGTCCCTGGAGCCATGACGACCGAAGAACAGCACCGGTCGGACGTTTCCGAGCTCGCCGCACGTGCCCACTCCGGAGGCGCGCAGAAATATCACGACAAGCTCGCTCAACAGAACAAATTGTTCGTTCGGGACCGGCTTCGACTGCTGTTGGACTCGAGCGATTCCTTCGCCGAGGACGGACTACTGGTCAACGCTCTGGCAGGAGACCTCCCTGCCGACGGAGTCGTGACGGGCGTGGGAACGATCGACGGTCGTCAGGTGGCGGTGATGGCCAACGACGCAACCGTGAAAGCCGGCTCGTGGGGAGCGCGCACCGTTGAAAAGATCATCCGAATCATCGAGCTTGCCCGTAAGAACCAACACCCATTGATCTATCTGGTCGACAGCGCAGGCGCGCGGATCACAGATCAGGTGGACCTGTTCCCCGGGCGCCGCGGTGCAGGCAAGATCTTCTACAACCAGGTTCAGGCGTCGGGTCGTATCCCGCAGATCTGTTGCTTGTTCGGCCCGTCTGCTGCGGGCGGCGCGTACATCCCGGCTTTCTGCGACGTCGTGTTCATGGTCGACGGCAACGCGTCGATGTATCTCGGATCTCCGCGCATGGCCGAAGAAGTCATCGGCGAGAAGGTGACACTCGAAGAGATGGGCGGAGCTCGCATGCATTGCGAGGTCTCGGGTTGCGGGGACATGGTCGTTGCCGATGACAAGTCGGCGATCGAAGCGGCGCGCGCGTACCTTTCTTATTTCCCGCAGAGCTTCGAGGACGCCCCCGCGCGTGTCGAAGCGCGGCCCCCGGCGTTGCGCGGCTCGCTGGCATCGATCGTTCCTCAGGATGAGAGCCTGGCGTTCGACATGTACTCGTTCGTCTCGGGACTGGCCGACGAAGACTCGTTCTTCGAGATCAAGCCGGACTTTGCCAAGGAATTG
>JBHELU010000188.1:0-3829 GCA_046262955.1 Actinomycetota bacterium
TCCGGGGAAAGAAGTCGTGAACCGGCGTCAGCTTCGCAAGAGCCTGCGAACGAACTTCAATCCCGGTCCCCGCGATTATCTGAACCGGGCGAAGTTGCGCACGCGCCAGGCGCTCAACCTTCCTGCGTGGTGGCTCGGTGGGCGACTGGACAGACCGATATTCATCATCGGGGCGCCGCGCTCGGGAACATCTCTGCTGTACGCGATCTTGCGTACACATCCGCAGCTCGCGCACTGGCCGGGGGAAGCGCACGAAGTGTGGGAGGCCGAGCATCACCCGGCGCTTAACGGGTGGGATTCGAACGCCTTGGACGCATCCGACCTGACGGAACCAAACGCTGCCTACATCAGGAGACAGTTCTTTCTGGTGACGGGCCGAGGGCACCGCTTGAGCGACAAGACGCCGCGCAACGCGCTTCGCATCCCATTTATCAACGCGCTCTTTCCCGACGCTCGTTTCATCTATCTGAAGCGCGAGGGCCGCGACAACGTGAATTCTCTGATCAACGCGTGGCGAACGGGCCGGTATCGCACTTACCGTCTCGACCATGAGATCCCCGGCGTCGATCAGAAGTGGTGGAAGTTCGTGCTCTACCCGGGGTGGGAAGCGGACCGTCGCGGCCCGCTGGAGATCGTGTGCGCTCATCAGTGGACGGCATGTAACTCGGCGGCTCTACAAGCGGAGGTCCCATCGGAGCGCTGGCTCGAGATCCGTTACGAAGATCTGATCGCCGATCCAGTCGGCCGAACCGAGGAGCTCATGCGGGGCCTCGGCCTGCCCGCCGACGCCGGTGTGAGAGCTGCGGCCGCCCGCTTGGGCGCGAATCCGATCAACGTGGTGACGCCTCCCGAGCGTGGGAAATGGAAGAAGGAGAACCCGAAAGAGATCGAGTCGATCGCGGGCATCGTCGGGCCGTTGATGAAAGAGATGGGATACGACGATGCTGACTGAGGAGCTGTCGGTCGACACCTCACGTCGTCGGTTCGTGGATCTCACGTCGGATGTGGCGGAGTTCGTCGAGCGTCTCGGCGATGGCTTGGTGAACGTATTCGTCCCGCATGCAACTGCAGGGCTTGCTGTGATGGAGACCGGGTCGGGGAGTGAAGAGGATCTCGAGGCGATCCTCGGTCGGGTGCTACCTCGAGACTTCGAGTACGTGCATCGTCACGGGTCGCCGGGCCACGGCGCGGACCATGTGCTACCGGCTTTCCTGTCGCCGTCGCTCGTAGTGCCGGTGCTCGGGGGCCGATTGGCGCTCGGAACGTGGCAGAGCATCGTGCTCGTCGACCTGAACGCCGACAACCCCCACCGCACCGTTCGTCTCTCGTTCGTCTCGGGCTAGGTACACCTAACTGCTCGTTAGCCCAACTTGCTGCGCAGTTTCTGCAGGCGAGCGCGGCGGCGAGCTTTGGCAGATGGCTCGGGATAGCGACGCTCGTAACCCAGCAGTGACAAGGTGTCGCCCGCGATCGCTTCGAACACTTCGACGTCATCCGGAGCCATGTCGTTCTGCCACGAGCGGCCCACGCTCGGCTTCTGCAACACCTTCGGGTTGTACTGCGCGGCCCGAGGCAGGATCGCAGAGCGCGCTCTCCCGGTCTAGTCGAGCATCCCGGGATCGAAGTCGAGCTCGAGGAAGGCGCATGTGTCCTTGATCTCCCCTTCGGCGTCATCGACTAAGTCCTCATAACGCAACTCGAAATAGCGGTCTCCGCCCAGGGGGCGTCCATCGCGCATGCCCATAGATACTCGCTCGGCCCACAACTGCGCGGCCGCCCCGATGGACTTCGGCCCGAACGGAACATCTGCATAAGAAAGAGCCACGTTTCGACCGTCGCGGATCAGGTGGATGAACTTCGCATCGCCGAACAGCTCGGCCAAGAACGGGATGTGCTCTATGTAGCGAGGCGTCTTATCTCCCCACCGCTCGCGGCCCGCTGCGCGCGCCCACGCGCGAAACGTCGCTTCGATCGCCGATACAAACGGCACGCGTCCGTCACCAAGCTCCATCGCCACCGCTTCGATCGGCAGGTCCCACGCTTGGAAACGCTTATGTGCTGCCAGCTCCTTCAGATACTCAGCGGCATCGACCTGAGAATCTCCGTGCCACAGCTCGACGATGAATCGCGACTCCGGCGGAACGGCAACCTCTGGGTGCGCGTTCAGCATCAAGCGCAGCATCGTCGTTCCCGAGCGTGCCGAGCCGACGATGAAGAAGGGCGCTGACGGCACCGATCAGAGGTAACCGAGGTCGCGCAGATGCTGCTCGACGACTGCTTCCTCGTCTTCGCTCATCCCGGACTCGGCAACGACCTCGCTTGCGGCGACCTTTTCCAGAAACGCTTCTAGTTGGCGCGCGACTTCCGGATAGCGGGGGAGCAGGTTGTGCTTCTCGTCCGGCGGCCCCCCACCGTCGAGGCGATAAAGGGCCGGCTTACCGCCACCGGGGCGCAGCAGCTTCCAGTCTGCAGTGCGTGCTCCGAAGATCCGCTTGCCCTCGAGCTTCACGCCGACGGCTTCCATGTAAGCGGGCTCTTCCGGGAGCGAGCCGCCCTCGAGCAGCGGTCGCAGGCTGCGTCCGTCGATCCCCGCAGGGATCCCTACGCCACACAGGTCCGCCAGCGTCGGGAAAAGGTCCACGTGGCGCACCTGATCCCCAACTGCTACAACGGAGACGCTCGGCCCCGACAAGATCAGCGGGACGCGTACCAAGTGCTCGTGCAAGGCGAACCCATGCCCGACTGCAAGAGCAGCGAACTTCTTGTCGAGGTAGGGGAACCACTTCTCCAATTTGAATGTTCGCCGCGACTTGCGCGCAACGCGGATCATCTTCTGTTCCCATTGCGATTCGGGATAGTCCTCGCCGTGATCTCCGGTGATTACGACGATCGTGTTGTCGCCACACGCGTCGAACACCGGCTTCAGATACTCGTCCGTCGCGCTTACCGCAGCTTCGTACCCTGCTCGATCCCATCGCTTCGTGAAGTCGGGCGGAGCGCGGTACGGACGATGTACTTCCCAGATGTGCAACAAGAGGAACCACGGGTCGACATAGGAAGACATCTTCTCGACCGTTTCGTCGCGCCAGTTCATAAAGGGGACCTTGTAGCCCTGCCGATGGTTCGCCTCTTCGAATCCTCGAAGGATCCCCGTTGCCGGAAGAAGGGGGCCGGTTACTTCGGCGTGGGTCCGATACCCCGCGGCGGAAAATGCTTCGGCCATCGTCGTTACCGACGACGACAACCTGTATCCCTGAAGACCGTGCACCCCGTGCTTCGGCGGGTAGCACCCCGTGAGGATCGATGAGAAAGACGGCGTCGTCGACGTCGTTGTCGACACACATTGTGTGAACGCGGCCCCCGAACGAGCGAACCCATCGATATTCGGGGTCGCGACTTGCTCGCCGAAAACCGCATCGGCGCGCAGGGAGTCGATCGCAAGCAAAAGTACGTTGGGAGTGGGCATCAAGCCTCCGTTTAGCCCGGCATCCTAGCCGGGGCGACCGGATCTCCTACCTGCACCGCTGCCGGGCGAACGACCTCCGCGAGCACTCCCATGGCGTTACCGGTCCGGCGCGCAAGCGTCTTGAGGATGCCTTTGTCTTGCGGAAGGTCCCGTTGCGCGTGCGTCGTCATAACGCATCTGCTGCATGACTTTACGATTCGCACGACAGCGTCTCCGATAGCTATCTCAGCGCCGACCCAACCTTGCTCCAGCTCTGCGGCTTCCGATCCGCTGTCGACCAGGATGTTCGGACGGAACCGGCGCTCGTCGACAGACCCTTCGGGGTAGAGCAGCTTCAAGTACGCGAGGCTCGAAGTCGTAACG
>JBHELU010000189.1:0-5435 GCA_046262955.1 Actinomycetota bacterium
CTTCGGGCCGATCACGCAGGCGGTGTGGCCCACTCAGATCTTCATGGATGACGATGCGATGCGTGCTCGGAACGTCACCGAGGCCGAGGTGGCGCGGTGGCTCTACAACTACCGGCTCCGCGACAACGCCCAGTCGCCGAAGGTTGCCCTTACGGGAGAAGGCCGCTACGGGCCCAACGACCGGCTGTTGCAGATGGTGATCCCCTCGCACCTGCTGCCGGATATGTCTTGCCCCGGCCAGAGCCCTCCCAACTAGAATCGGCCGCCCCATGACCGACTCACCTGGATCGACGCGCGCCCACAATGAACCCGGGAAGGTCGAGCGCGCCCTCGCCCACCCACTCGCTTTCCTAACGACCGCCGCCATCTTGCTCGTCACTTTCGGTTGGACGTTCTTGGCGAACGCGGGGCGCGTGGCTCCTACGAAGGATCCGGCCTATTACACGTGGCGGACGGATGGATTGTTAGCGCTCAAGCCGTCGGTGCTCCTGGGGATCACGGGGCCCTTCAACGTGTTCTCCAGCGGATATCGAGTGTCGTCCATCGTCCTCATGGGTTTGATCCGTCGGATCGCGGGGGTGGGCTCCTTACAAGCGCCGAGCATTCTCGTGGTTGGGATCCCCATCGTGACGGCGCTGCTTTTAGCGGGCTTCGCTTACCGGCGGTTCCGAGATCCATTGGTGTTCCACGCGGTCGCTCTGGGGTCCGCGAGCTTGCTCTTAACGCCACCGTTCGTGGGCTATCTCGACAACATCCTGTGTCTCTTCTTCCTCGCAGCAGCTTTGTGCTTCATCGAAGGAACGCGTGACTCATGGCCGGCGCGTATCGGATTCGGTGCGTTGCTCCTCGCAGCGAGCTTCACTCACCCCACAACTCTGGTCATCTTCGTGGCGATTCTCGGGGCGATGGCGGTTGCGAAGTTCGTTTATCGACGCTTCGACCTGCGCGCGGCGTGGGCCGAGGACGGATGGATGCTGATCGTTGCTTTGGTGGCTGTCGTCTTGATGTACGGATTCTGGAAGGTCGGAGTTTGGGGGCCGAAGGAATCGCTCGGCGAAGCTGCGCTCGCACCGCCGTATGGGAGCAGCTTCTTCCTGGACAGGATGCGGCTGTGGGTCGACGCGATGCACCCTGCGATCAACGGGCCGTTGTTTGCGATCGGAGCGATCGGATTGCTCGCCGCAGGCAGACGAGCCATCGACAACGAGGTTGCTCGGATCTCGATTCTCTGGCTGCTACCACTTGCCGGATTGTTTGGCTTCCTTGCCGGCCTGACCTATCCCTATTACCGGTTCTTCAATACAACTCTTGCTTGGGTACTGCTTCCCGCGCTCGGCATCTATTTCGCTGCGCGGTTCTTCATCGATCGAGCGCGTAGCGGGGGCCTGGGAGTCATCGCCGCGGTGGGGTTGGTTGCTCTTGCCGCAGCGATCGGGTCGAACTTTGCAGAGGGCTTCCACGTCTCGGGTTGGGCGAACGCGTCGGGAGGATGGCTTTCGTCCGCCGAGCGAGCCGACCTCGATTCTTCTCGTGCGTACCTTCAGGGCAACCAACGGCCGATTGTTTTCGTTGCAGATGAGGAAGCATCTCCCGAGTTCCAGATATATGGCTTTACGAAATTGACGGGGAATACCTCGCGTTACGGAGTGTCCCCGGATCAGCTGGACAAAACTTTTCTCTATCTGGGATCACTCCAGAACTATCTTCAAGATCAACCTACGACAACGGGTGGCGCGACGTACGACAAGCTATCGAAGGCCTATCTGACTGACATCCAGAACGGCACCAAGTCTCTCGATCTCATTCCCGGACCGGTGGGCCCTACCGTTGTGCTAGCCGACGTTTTCAACCAGAGCGGTGCCAACACTGGCTACTTCGACGGAACGAAAGAGGTCCCCGCTGGGGTCGTGACAGTCAAAGATGGAAAGGTCATCCCGCCACTCAGTGCTGATTCAACTGAGTCGTCGGTCCTTGGCGAGCCCAAAGCGCCCGGGGTGATGCACGTTGTACGAGTCATCATCGGCATCCTGTTCCTGTTGCTGCCGGGCCTCATCGCGTTCAGATGGCTGTTCCCGAACGGGTCGCTAGCTGAGGCTCTGGGGATGGTCCCGGCCCTCGCCGTCGCGGCACTGTGCCTGGCCGGCATCTTCGTCCTGGCGATCGCCCGATCCCCGTTATCGACGTCTCTGGCTTTCGCCTCGTGGGCGGTCGCGGCGATCGGTACCGCTGTGATGCTGCGCTTCGTTCGGATCCCGCCTCGGGGAAAGCCCGAAGCTCCCGCGACGGAATGACGGCTGTAGCGGTACTCGATCGGTTGCCGGCGGGGCGTCCACAGCGCCCGGCCCGGCTCCTCTGGTTCGTTGCTCTCGGAGCCATCGTCGTGGGCATCGGTTGCCTCGCGTCGGCGACGCTGCAAGGTGGTGTCATCGCATTGTGGGCTTTTGCAGTGGCGGCGGTGGCGGTCGCCTTTGTCTTACCGATGCCCTACGCGGTCGTCTCCCCGCTGTTCATGGGGGTCCTTGGATGGCTTGTCGACATGCAGCCCTTTCTCGTGCTCATCGGGTGGCTCGGCGTTGTCGCCCGATTTGCTTACCTCCTGCTCAGAGAGAAGCGCCTTCCAAAGATGGGACGGTGGCTCGCGATACCGCTCGGTCTGATCGTCTGGACCGGAGTCGGGGTTCTAGTGATCACGTCGCTGGACTTCAAGCACTTCTTGTTGTTGCTCGGTATCCAGATCCTCGCAAGCGGCGTGATCCTCGCGGTTGTCGACCAGGTGACGAGCCTCGAGGACCGCACCGATCTTGCGGCGGGTCTCGTCGCATTCATCATCGTGTTATCGGTTGCGGTTTTCCTTCAATGGATCGGCGTCAATCTGCAAGGTCTCCAGAACGGCGAGGTACGAAAGCGTGTCGAAGCCGCGTACGGTGTCGACGCATTCCCGAACGACGTCGGCATGATCAAGTACGCGCGCTCCGTCAAGGCCGGCTCCCTCGAGCTCAAGCGGAAACTCGACAAGGTTGCGCAGAAGGCACAGGGGCTTCCTCCCTACCTGGTGTTTCAGCCGAAGTTCCAAGCGTTCGAGAACCAATTGGTGGTTCGGTTCCAGGGATCTGCGCTCCCGTACGAGCACCAGCTGATGGCTGCCGGTGTCCAACTCCCCTTCAATAACGTTGGGCTGGCCTCCGCTAACACCGTGCCGCGCATGCGTTCCTTCCCTCGGAATGCACTGACCTACGCGGGGGTTTGCGTCGCTGTGTTGCCCTTCGCGTTCTTCCTGTTGTGGTCGGATGACCGGCGCAAGTGGCTCGCGCGGATAGGCATAGCCGCGTGTTTGTTCGGTGCGGGATTCTCGCTAGCACGCGGCGCATGGGTCGCCATCGCGATCGGAATCATCTACTTATTCGTCGACGGGCTGACCACGCGACGGCAGAAACTGTGGTTCGCAGCTGCTCCCTTGATCGCGGCCTTCGTCCTCACCGGTGTCTTCTTCATCAAGTACCAGGTGGATCCGTTGAGTGGCCGCGCCGGCGGCGGGGCGAGCATCAACACGCGCCAGAGCCTTTACACGCAGACCCTCGGCGCTCTGCACGGCAAATACCTGATCACCGGATTTGGCACGGAACGCCCTCGCACGCCTAGCGGAACGACACACGAAGGAGGCCGCTACGTCCCCAGATCGGGTACGCACTCGACCTACCTCAACTACTTCTTCCGAACGGGGATCCCGGGGGAGCTGATGATCCTTGCGCTCTACGTGACCGCATTTCTGTTCGCACGAGCGGCGGGTCGCACTTTCACCGGCCAACAGCGCTTGTTCGCGACGCTTGCGGCTACGGGCGTGATCATGGTCGCTGCCCACGATGTCATCCTGAGCCTCTACGTTGAGCCCGTGTACACCTTGACGATCTCTCTGGTGTTGGGCGTCGCGGTCGCGGGAGCCGCGAACGCCCCACTGTTGCCGTGGCGGACTCCGAAGACCAGCTAGGAGGGTCTCCGGAGGACATCCTCGAAGAGCGCCCCCTTTCGAAAGAGGCTCAAGCCGACGTTCGCACGATCGCGAAAGGCGGCGGCTTGCAGATCGCCGGCCAGCTGTCGCAACGTGGCTTCGCGTTCTTCTTCGTTGCGATTGCCGTCCGCTTCCTAGGTGCGGCCGGGTACGGCGTTTACCGCAAAACGACGCAGATCCTGAACGACCTGTCGCAGCTTGGTCTTGGGGGATTCAACTTCGCATCGATGCGCTTCATCGCGCGTGCCAGAGCCCGCAACGATCACGGAGCGGTCAAGGGCGCGGTACGCGTCGGCCTGATGGGAGCGACGATCTCGTCGGCCATCGTGTTCGCCGGCATCGAGATCTTCGCGCGGCCCATAGCGCAGTTGTTCGCCGATAAGGACGTGGATTTCGTCACCTTCCTCTTGCGTGTGGGAGCTGCATACGTCCCGCTCTTCTCGATGGTGCAGGTGCTGAGGTATTGCACGCAGGCGTACAGGACGATGGGTCCCTCGGTGATGGTCGGAAATATCATCCAACCGGCAGCGCGATTCGTCGCCGGCGTTGGGTTGTTGATCGCAGGATTCGCGATCACGGGGGCCGTGGTCAGCCTGATCATCGCGGCAGGTGTCGCCGCTCTGGCCGGTCTCTATTACTTGAATCGCATGCTCACGGAGGAGGAGCGTGCTGCCCCAACTAAGCGCGAGACCGGTCCCATGGTGCGGTTCTCGCTGCTGCAGATGGCGGCCTCTCTGCTCGGGGTTCAAACGCTCGGGCTAGGGATCCTGTTGCTATCGGCGCTCTCGACCAACCGACAGGTCGGGCTGTTCGCGATCGCTCTCGCATTGCAGGGGCCGGGGAATGTGTTCCTCGGAGGGATCGTCAACATCTGGGCCCCCGTTGTGACCGACCTGTACGAGCGCAAAGAGATCCAGCGGCTCGAATCGCTCTATCAGACCGTCAATCGGTGGGTGGCCACGTTCTCGTTCCCTATCTTCGTTGCGTTGCTGATCACTCCGGAGATCTTCGTGCGGTTGTTTGCTGGGTCGGCCGGACACGGGGCGGCCGAGATCGTGATGTTGCTTGCGATTGGAAACATCTTCTACGTGGGGACGGGGCCCACGGGATACGTGTTGTCGATGACGGCCCGGCCGGGCATCACCGCGATCAACTCCGCAGTTTCCCTCGCGGTTTACATCGCACTTGGTTTTGCGATAACGCGGGAGCACGGTGCGGTCGGCATGGCGATAGTTGATTCGGCAGTGACCGCGCTCGTGAACTCCGTCCGCGTGGTCGAGGCTTACGTACTCGTCGGCGTCCAACCTTTCGGGCGGCGTTTCTTGAAGCCGGTCGCTGCAAGTGCAGCGGTCGGAGTCGTGTTGCTTGCGGGGCGCCTCGCGATTGGGACTTCGGCCCCCGTACAGCTGGGATCGCTCGCCGTCGGCCT
>JBHELU010000190.1:0-4737 GCA_046262955.1 Actinomycetota bacterium
CGTCGACGGCCATCAACCCCACGCGATGCATGCCCGTGTCGAGCTTGACGTGAACGGGCACGAGACGATCCTTTTCGACCGCTCGATGCGATAAGGCGCGCGCGAAGGCTTCCGTGTAGATGGTCGGAGTGAGATCGCTGCCGATCAAAATGTCGATCGCCTGCTCGGGTGGTTCCGTAAAAACGTGGATCGGTGACTCGATGCCGGACTCACGAAGATGCAAACCTTCCGCGACACGCGCAACGCCGAGCCGCGTAGCTCCGCCTTGGAGCATCGCTCGCGCGGAAGCGGGATTGCCGTGGCCGTAGGCGTAGCCCTTCACTACCCCCATGACTTCAGCGGGCGAAGCAACTCGCCGAAGCTCCCCGACGTTGCGGCGGATCGCCTCGAGATCTATCTCGGCCCAGACCGGGTGGCCACGCTCCTGGATCTCGTCCATCGAATAGCCGGTCATGCGACATCCCTAATGGTCTCGATCGCCGCAGGTAGCGCTTCGGCGATGTCCCATGCGAGCGCACCCACCACGCCGCGTTCTGTAGCAACTATGTCTCCCGCGACGCCGTGAACGAATACACCCGCTGAGACGCGACCCAAGGGAGAGGCGTCTGGGTTACGACCAAACAGGGCCGCGATCGCGCCCGTGAGTACGTCGCCGGTTCCGGCAGTTGCCAGCACGGGACCGCCAGTCGGGTTGACGCGCACATCCACTTCATCAGCGTCCCTTGGACTTGCGATGACGGTGCGATAACCCTTGAGGACGACGATGCACCCAAAGGCTCGGGCAGCCTCACGAGCGTTCTCCAAACGATCGGCTTCAACATCCGCTACCGACGAGCCCAACAGGGTTGCGAGCTCCCCCGGATGCGGCGTCAACACCGTCACCCGAGCTGCATCCGCACGCTTCTTCAACACATCGGTATTGCCCGCTAGGACGTTCAGTCCATCGGCGTCGACTACGACCGGCAGTTCGATCTCGTTCAGGACGCGTTCCACGAGCGCTCGCTGATCGGGGCCCTGTCCGAGCCCTGGACCTACCGCGACGACCGTCGCGCGATCGAGCACATCCTTGATCTCGTCGAGAGCTTCCGGGCCGAGGTGGTCACGATCGGCAACCCTTCTCTTCAACACCTCCGGCAGCTTCACACCTGCGGCTTGAACGACACGCGGGGTCGTGGCCAGCGTGACGTAACCCGAACCCATGCGTCCCGCGGCCCGGGCCGTCAGCAGCGACGCGCCCGTCACCTCATCGGATCCGGCAAGGATCGCCACCGAGGAACCGGAGCGCTTGTGGTCTGCCGGCTCCCGGTGGGGCAAGAACTCCACGACGTCTTCGACGTCGAGCAGAGATGCGCCGACGTTTGGCGCCAAAAGTCCGATGTCTGCAACCTCGATGCGACCCGAGTATCGGGAGCCATCGCCCACAACCAAGCCCACTTTGCGAGCGCCCATCGTCACCGTCACGGTCGCTTCAACAGCACCACCATCGGCCAAGCCCGTCGACCCATCGAGACCGGAGGGGATGTCTGCCGTGACGATCGGAGCACCCGACTCGTTCATCGCCTCGATGGCTCTCCTGGAGTCGCCCTCGGCACTGCCGTGAAAACCGGTTCCGAAGATCGCATCGACGATCACATCCCCACGAACGCCATCGCCGTCGAAAGGCTCGGACGCGATTCCTCGGCGGCGCATCAGCTCGAGATGATGTGCTGCCGCACCTTTGACCTTTGCGATGTCGCCGACCACGAGACAGCGGACCGCGTAGCCCTCGCGCCGCAGCACTCGCGCGGCGACGAATCCGTCGCCGCCGTTGTTGCCGGTCCCACAAACGACGACAACTCGCTTCCCGTATCGCGCACCCAACACCCGGATAACTGCACGGGCGACGGTCGCACCGGCGCGTTCCATCAAGACTTCGGCGGGCACCCCGGACGCGATCGTCTCCTGGTCGGCTTTCGCCATCTCTTCAGGCGTTGCAAGAGGCTTCACGACCCAAGCCTAGGGGCAGTTACTCGACAGTGACGCTCTTGGCGAGGTTGCGAGGCTTGTCCGGCGACAGACCCTTTTCCTTCGCCACGAAGTACGCGAGGAACTGCAGCGCGACCGTGTCGAGGATCGGAGTCAAGAGCGGTTTCGTCACTGGGATCTCGAACATCTCGTTGGCCAAAGCCCGGGCGCGTTCGTCGCCTTGCGGTGCAACCAGCAAGGTGTCGGCACCGCGGGCACGAACCTCTTCGACGTTCGCAAGCATCTTGTCGTAAAGGGTCTGGCCTGTAAGCACCGCAACGACCGGCACGCCGCGCTCGACCAACGCGATCGCACCATGCTTCAACTCCCCGGCCGCGTAGCCCTCGGCGTGGATATAAGAGATCTCCTTGAGCTTGAGGGCCCCCTCCATCGCAACTGCCATACCCACACCGCGTCCGATGAAGATGAAGTCGCGAGCATCCGCGTAGCGTTTGGCTGCTCGCTGCACTTCACCCTGTATCGCAAGCACCTCCTCGATCTGCTCGGGAAGCTTGCGAAGAGCGTCGACGGTCTCGGCGATCTTCTCGGGCTCCATCGACCCGCGCTCTTGCGCGAGGTATAGCGCGAAGAGGTTCAGAGCGACCAGCTGGGCGAGAAACGTCTTCGTGGCTGCAACGCCGATCTCGGGCCCTGCGTGCGTGAATAGGACCGCGTCAACGTCTCGAGTGATGGAGGAACCCACGACGTTCGTCACCGCTACGACGCGGGCTTTCATCTCCTTCGCAAATCTGATGGCCGCCAGAGTGTCCGCCGTCTCACCCGATTGCGCGATGCCGATCACTAGAGAGCGCTCGTCGAGAACCGGGTCGCGGTAGCGAAACTCTGATGCAAGGTCTAGCTCGACGGGCAACCGTGTCCAGTGCTCGATCGAATGCTTGGCGGCCATGCCGGCGTGGAACGAGGTCCCACATGCCACGACGACCACTTTGTCGATCTCGTTCACGACCGACGGATCCCAACGCGCGTCGTCGAGGCTGATCCTTCCCGCGGAGTCGACACGGCCCCTGATCGTGTTCCGCACCGCCTCCGGCTGCTCGAAGATCTCTTTGAGCATGAAGTCTTCGAAGCCACCTTTCTCGGCGGCGTCGAGATCCCAATCGACGGTGACCACCTCGGGCTCGACTTCGTTCCCTTCGAAATCGAAGACCTGAACGCGTCCCGGCCCGACCTCCGCGATCTGATGATTATCGAGTGGGATAACACGCCGCGTATGACCGATCAATGCAGGGATGTCCGAACCAACCAACCCCGCCGTCTCGGTCGCACCGACGATCAGAGGTGGTTCCTGACGCGCGACGACGATCCGATCGGGCTCGTTTAGATTTATTGCAACGAGCGCAAACGCGCCTTCCAGCTGCGCGACCGCGACGACCATCGCCTCTCGCAGCGAGCAAGAACGCTCGGACATGATGGATTCGAGCAGGTGCGCGGCCACCTCGGTGTCGGTTTCGGATACGAACTCGTGACCTTCCGATCGCAACCGCGCACGGAGAACGTCGTGGTTCTCGATGATCCCGTTATGCACGACCGCGATCCGGCCGCTGCAATCCCGGTGTGGGTGAGCGTTGTCGTCGCTGGGCGCGCCGTGAGTCGCCCAGCGGGTGTGACCGATGCCGAGCCCACCCGGTACCTCGACGGAATCAAGCGCTCGTTCCAGCTCGACCAGTTGCCCGGCCTTGCGCTCGACGAACATCGCGCCGTTTTCGACGACGGCAACTCCGGCTGAGTCGTACCCGCGGTACTCGAGCCTGCGCATCCCATCGAGCAATACCGGCAACGCATCCTCGTTGCCGACGTAGCCGACGATGCCGCACATGGGCATTCCCCCTATCCGTTGTAGCGCGCGCTCCCTTGCGCGCGGTGTCATCAGGGAGAGGGCCACCTCGATGCCGGTTTGTGACCCGAGATCGCTCCCGGGGTTTGTCGACACCGTGACGACCGTGGCCGGCCGAGGGTCACCCGCCGAGTAGGCCTAAAGGCCTTCCGAGATCCCCTACCTCGTCGACTCGGCGCCTCCACGCCGAGCCCTGGCGCTAGATCCGGTTGTGCCGCTCCTCTACCTGGCGAAAGGATATCGGCCGGGAAGGCCCTTATCTAGAGAAATCTGCCCCCCAGGCGGCGCTGTGCGACGCACTAGCCCAGTCTGGAGCGCACGGCATCGGCGATAACTCCGGCAGCATCGGTAGCCGTCTGCTCGGTCGTGGCCTCGACCATCACGCGGACCAACGGCTCGGTTCCGGACGGGCGGAGCAGCACTCGCCCGTCCTCGCCCAGACGAGCCTCGACGCTGTTCACCAGCTCCCAGATGTCTTCCGCGGCGTCCAACGAGCCGCGATCCTTCACGGGCACGTTGATCAAGACCTGAGGGAAAGATTCGTAAGCGTGAGCCAGCCGCGACAAGGGTTGGCCCACGGTCGCGACCAGTCGGGCCACCTTTAGGCCGGTGAGCACTCCGTCACCTGTTGTCGAATGCGCTGCGAAGATGATGTGGCCCGATTGCTCTCCGCCCAGAACTGCGCCGCTGTCCGCCATAGCTTCGGCAACGAACTTGTCCCCTACGGGGGCCGCGATCACATCGATCCCATGCTCGTGCAGGAACCGGTGGAAGCCGAGGTTGGCCATAACGGTTGCAACCACGACGTTGTTCGTCAGCTCCCCACGGGAAGCGAGGTCAAGAGCGGACATCGCAACGATCCTGTCTCCGTCGACGGC
>JBHELU010000191.1:0-9836 GCA_046262955.1 Actinomycetota bacterium
CGCACCAAGGACGTCATCAAGTCGGGGGGCGAGTGGGTGTCATCGGTGCAGCTCGAGAACGAGATCATGGCTCATCCCGCGGTTGCCGAAGCAGCAGTGATCGGGGTTGCCCACCCGAAGTGGCAGGAGCGACCCCTTGCCTGTGTCGTGCTCAAAGAAGGTGCGACCGCATCCAAAAAAGACATCGTGTCTTTCTTGGAGCCGAGAGTGGCCAAGTGGTGGCTGCCCGACGACGTCGTGTTCATCGACGAGATCCCCAAGACAAGCGTGGGCAAGTTCTCGAAGAAGGACTTGAGGGACAAGTTTGACGACCACCAGCTTCCGTCGAGCCCCGCGACGGTCGACGACTAATTAACCAGCACCTGATTCTCGAGTAGGTCGCGAGCGGTTTCGTAGATACGGCCAGCCCAGTCGTCCGCGATGTCTTTGATTATGAAGTTCTCGATGCCGAAACGCTCTTCTATGGATCCGGGACTCGGTCCCCGAGCGCGGGCGCGCTGTTCCTCTTGATCTCGTTTCATCTCAAAGGAGCGGTCGTCGAGCGCAAGCTGTGGGTCGTAGATCCGCCCCGACGGTCTGAACCACAGAGGCTTGTCTTGTTCCAAGATGACGCTCCAGTGATGTTCGTGCACCAGCGTGTGGTGGATCGAGCACAGCATCACGAGATTTGACAGGTCGGTGGGGCCTCCCAAAACCCAGTGCTTGATGTGATGGGGATGAAGGAAGGTCTTCATCGAACAGCTCGGAAACGAACAGCCGCCGTCTCTGTTGGCGACCAGGCGCCGGAGCCACCGCGGGATGTTGTGGGCCACTCGTCCGATGCCGACGTCGCCGTTGTGTCCTTGTGCCACGACCTGATAACGGCAGTCACAGGAAAGCCGCCGGGCGACATCGGGATGCAGGGCGACGCCATCCTCGGTCTCGCACTGGTAGCTATCCGATGCCAGCGCCTCCAGCGACGCATGCACTACCAGCGTGGCGCGATCGGGATCGGCGTCTGTTGCTATCGCATTGGAGGCAAGAAGGACCAGGGCGTCGGCACGCTTGCGGTCTAAGGTAGCGCCGTCGCCCGCATCGTCGTCGGGAAGATCGGGAAGACCGATTGCTATGCGGTCGAGTGCGGCTTTTAGTTTCAATCCTTCTGCTTTCGGGAGGATGCCCGAGATCCCAAACGCTTCATCGTTCATCGGGTAGAGGTCGACGAAGCGGTTGCGATGAGGCTCGGTCGCATCGCCGGCGCGCCGTATGCGATCTGCTTTGTGCCTGATCGCTGCAGGACTTACCCGTCGCGCCCATGACAGGAGCTTGTCTTCGTCTTTTGGGGTTGCGAAACGACACAGCTCGACGGTCTTGTCGAGGCTCAACGCGCCACACGACAACGCGGCTGCAATACGGGGCAGAGACTCGAGCGCGTAGGCAGCCTCGGCCCACCTAAGTGCCTTCCACGGCGCGATCCCATAGCGGGCCGCCATCCACCGAGGAAGGGTGTTGAAGCCGTCTCCTTCCCATGCCCCGGCACGGTCGAGCTCGACGATGTCGCGCAATAGCTCTCGTTCGGCCGAACAGGACAGCTTGAACGAGGAGTCCATGCGCTCGATGACGCGTGCCCTTCGCTCACAGCCGTCTCCATCAGGTCGCCCATCGGATCGCTCGAAATGCTGCCCTACAGGTCTTAATCTTATACGAACATATGTTCGCTTGTCAAGCCAACTCCGCAGGTCAGTGGCTCGAGACGGCTCCGCGAGGATCACGCATCGAGCCCGGGTATCGGCCCCCGGAGACACGTCAAATAAGAGAAGGGATAAAGGGGACAAACTGGGTAGGACGCCTCTTGTAGCAACCAACCCAAGCGGGAGGTTTCCGATGCGGCGGTCCTTGTCCTTCGGCGTTGTTTGCCTGGTGCTCGGCGCCCTTGTTATTCCGGCGAACGCAGCACCTCATCCCACAATGTCAGGTACGGAAGTCACTCCCAAACAGGCATGGGGCGGATGGAAGCCCCGCCCGGCCACTTACGGGATCGCGGTCCAACACGACGTGATGGTGAAGATGAGCGACGGCACGAAGCTCGATGTCGACGTCTATCGCCCAGCGAGCAAAGACGGATCGCCCGCTCCCGGGAAGTTTCCCGTGATCCACACGCAGACGCCCTACAACAAGAACTCTGGAACGCTCGCGTTCCAGGCTCCTTATCTGATCCAGCGCGGCTACGCGCAAGTGATCGCCGACGTGCGCGGAACGGGAAGCTCCGAAGGCGAGTGGGACTCTTTCGGCGCTCGCGAACAGAAGGACGGATACGAGCTCGCGAAGTGGGCGGTCGATCACTCGTGGTCGAACGGCAAGCTCGCGCTGTACGGAACCTCCTACGGAGCGATCAATCAGTTACTGACCGCCGCTCAACATCCACCCGGCCTCAAAGCTGCGTTCCCGATCGTTCCGATGTCGGATGCGTACCGGGACATCTCGGGATCCGGCGGGCAGGTGAACACCAGCTTCATCCCGTCGTGGCTCGGTCTCGTGACTGCACTCGGTCTCTTGCCGGCGCAGTACGGCGCGACCGACCCGCAGGAAGCGGGCAACGTGCTTGCCGATCACATCAAGGGAGCTACAGATTTTCAGGTTGCTGCCGCATCGAACGCTCTCGAGGGTGGTTCCGACGCATACGACGGCAATTTCTATCGGTTGCGGTCACCGATCGAAGTCATAAACAAGGTGAACGTTCCGACCTTCATCACCGGCGGATGGTTCGATCTCTTCCAGCGCGGCGAACCGTTGTTGTTCCAGAGCTTGCGCGCGAACGGCGTGCCGACGAAGTTGCTGATGGGCCCCTGGTACCACATCACTGCAGGCAACGGCTTGCCGGCGGACGGTGTTCCGAATACCGATCAGTTGTCGCTGCGCTGGTTCGACCACTACGTAAAAGGGGTACCGGATCCGGGCCTCGCGAACGTTCCTGACGTCACGTATTACTTGAACGGTGACGGTCACTACCACATGGCTCCCTCGTGGCCTCCACCGGGCGTTCACTTCCATCAGGAGTATCTGTCGGGGCCTGCAAGTCCCGGAGTGCCGGGAACGTTGACGAGCAAAGCTCCTGCGGATCAGTCTCCCGACGTCATCCCGTGGCAACCGGTTTCGGGTGGATGCAGCCGCTCCTCCGTTCAATGGTCTGCCGGCGCGGGAGCCGGCTCCCCCTGTGAAACCGACAACGAAGCAAACGATGCCTCGGGTCTTGCGTACGACCTGAAGCTGCCGGACACCACCAAGGTCACCGGTCCGCTATCCGCCCGATTGTTCGTATCGACTACCGCGTCCGACGCGCAGTTGACGGCGCGGGTGGAAGACGTCGACGCGAATGGACGGGCTACCCAGCTGTCGGCAGGTTGGTGCGTCATGTCGTTGCGCGCGCTCGACCATTCGAAAAGCGAAGTCGAGCACGGATTGATCGTCCGCCCCTACCACCCATTCACCAAGGCATCGGCCCTTCCGGTGAAGAGCGGTCAGGTCTACGAAGTGTGGGTCGAGATCTTTCCGACGGCGGCGAGCTTCGCCAAGGGGCATTCGCTGCGCGTCAGTATCCAGCCGTCCGACGCGCCTCACCTGACTGCGCCCTTACCGCAGATGCAGAACGAAGCGGGCGGCGTGCTGAGCATCTATCACGATGCCAAGCACCCGTCGGAGTTGATCGTTCCGGTATCGAAGCAATAACGGATCAGATCTTTTCGAACGACGCGATAGACATCCGGGGGCCGAAACGCGGCGCGTGCGGCCCCCGCGCTTCGATCAACCGAACGGCGCGAGCTCTCTGTCCTTTGTATGGCTCGAGAAGCTCGAGCATGCGCGCGTCGGTGCCGCGGGGCTCACCTGCGAGCACCCACGCGACGTTGTTGGGCAGGTGATAGTCGCCGACTTCGACCGCATCGGTGTCTCCGAGTGCGAGGCCGGCCACGATGGCGGCGGTCCAGGCTCCGATCCCCTGCATGGCTTCCAAGCGCCTGCGCGCCTCATCCAAGTCCAGGCAAGGAAACTCTTCTAATCGCCCGGACGACGCGCAAACCTGCTTGATCACCGTCGCCCGCTTGCGCTCGATACCTAGAGGGTGGAACTCGTAGTACGGCAAGCGTGCAAGCGCGGCGGGCTCGGGTTGCAGCCACAGCTTGCGGGGGCCGGGGGCAGGCTCACCGAAGCGATACACGAGTTTCTTGAAAGACTCCCTGGCAGAGGCCCCGGTCACTTTCTGTTCGATGATCGTCGGGATCAGAACTTCCACAACGGTTCGACATCGCCCGATCCGCAGACCCGGATTACGGCGATGCATGTCGAGCAATCGTGGATGTGTCGGACGGAATCTCGATGGATCGTCATGCTCGCCGACCAACTCGGGTGCGAGCTCCAGAAGGCAGTCGGCTCCCGGCCCCCACGCGGAGATCTCGACGCGGCCGGATCCAACAACGACCTGTTCGGTTGCAGGGCCTTGTGGAGTTCGCGTCGCGCGCCACATCTCGTTCGCACCGTCTAAGCGGGTACAGGGATCGATCTTCCCATGAGCAAGCCCGCGCAGCGTCAGCGACAGATCTAACGGACGACTCAGCTGGATGGTTCGCGACTGCACAACCGGATGCTAGCGACCAGAACTTCGCGCTTTACAGAAAGCCGTCGCTCAGATCCGGCAGGTCGCCAGACCTCTCTTCTCGAGGTACTGCTGGTGGTAGTCCTCGGCTTCCCAGAACGTCTCGGCGGGAACGATCTGCGTAACGATCGCCTTCTTGAACCGGCCTTCGGCCTCGAGCTGCTCCTTGGAGGCGAGCGCAGCCTTCTCTTGCTCGGGCGAATGGAAGAAGATCACCGACCGGTACTGGGTCCCGAAGTCGGGGCCCTGCCTGTTCAGCTGCGTCGGGTTGTGGTTCTTCCAGAAGACGTCGAGCAACTCTTCGTAGGAGACCCGCTCTGGATCGAAGGTGACCTGAACCACCTCGGCGTGCCCGGTGCGGTCGGTGCACACATCCTGATAGCTCGGATTCTCGAGCGTCCCGCCCTCGTAGCCGACGGCCGTCGCCTTTACCCCAAGAACCTGCCGGAACTCGGCTTCGACCTGCCAGAAACAGCCGGCTCCAAACGTTGCTTTCTGCTCCATGCAAACCTCCTGAGCTCTCTGTTACTTCGGTCAACGATGCCACGTGGCGGCGCGTTCCCACAAATACTCAGATCGGGCATCCGGCCCCTCGGACGGGATCCGTTGCGACCGTCTGAGTCATAGTGATGCGGTGGAAACTGTCGTTCGGGCGCATCGCCTAACCAAGCGGTATGAGCGCACCGTTGCAGTCGCGGGTGTCGATCTCGAGATCGAAGCCGGCGAGCGCGTCGCATTGCTCGGCCCCAACGGAGCCGGAAAAACGACGACCTTGATGATGCTCTTGGGTGTCATCGCGCCGGACACGGGTTGGGTCGAGATCGTGGGCAAGCGATTACCGCGCGGCCGTAGCGAAGCGATGAGAAGCGTTGGGTTTTCTGCCGGCTACATGCCGCTGGCCGAACGACTCCGCGTAAAAGAGTTCCTCAAGCTGTTCGCTCAGCTCTACGGGATCACCGATCCGGATGCTCGGATCGAAGAAGGCCTCGAACGCTTCCGCATCCCCCACCTTGCGCAAGCGATGGGAACAGAGCTCTCTTCCGGTCAGCGAACGTTGATCGGGATCGTCAAAGCGACTCTGCACCGTCCTCGGCTGCTCGTACTCGACGAGCCCACAGCGTCTTTGGACCCCGATGTCGCGTTGCGCGTCCGCACCGGTCTGCAGGACGTGTGTCGATCGGAGGGGACGGCTCTCTTGATCACCAGTCACAACATGGTCGAGATCGAGCGACTGTGCGAGCGCGTCGTTTTCCTGTCGAATGGCAGGGTCATCGCGGATGGCGCACCTGAAGAGGTCGCCGCGCGCTTCAACACGACCGATCTCGAAGGCGTGTTTCTACAACTTGCGGGGGCCGAGCACAACGCGCCCAAGCCGCAAGAGACGGATCGGCCCGCATGAGCACGGCCGAAGCGAGATTGTCCGAGACCCGGCTTGCGTGGTTGCGGATCCGCGCCGTCGCTCGCCGCCATCGATATGTATTGCAGCGCAGCCCTCACAGATTGTTCGACGTCACGATCTGGCCGTTGGTCGACGTGCTGCTGTTCGGCTCGATCGGGTCATTCGTGGTGCACCAACCCGGCGCAGGGGCCAAGGCATTCGGCTATCTGCTGGGTGGGATCGTCTTGTGGCACGTGATCTACCAATCCCAGATCGCGGTTTCGACCGGATTTCTGGAAGAGACGTGGTCGCGCAACTTGCTCAATCTCATGGTGACGCCACTGAGGGAGGGCGAGTATGTGCTGGGCGTTGCCTTATTCGGTCTGGTCAAGCTCGTCCTGGGTGTTGGACTTGTTGCGATCACCGCTCTTGTTTTCTTCTCGTTCAACATCACGAGCCTCGGTCTTGGGCTAATCCCGGTTGCGGCCATCTTGCTCGCGGTCGGGTGGTTGATCGCGTTGTTCGTGATCGGAACCGTTCTGAGATTCGGAAGTGGAGCCGAAGCCCTGGCGTGGGGGATCCTCTTCGCGGTTCTGCCTCTTTCGGGCGTTTTCTATCCCGTCGATGCACTGCCTGCAGTCGTTCGGCCGATCGCAATAGGGCTGCCCACCACGCACGCGTTCAACGCGATGAGGACCATCCTTGACGGCAAAGGGATCGACTGGACCCAGATCGGGATCGCTACAGCAGAGACGATCGCGTTGGCCATCGCCGCGCTGCTGTTCTTGACCGCGATGCTCAAGCTTTTCCGCAGCCGCGGCTACATCACGCGTTACTCGTAGCCGGCCGCGAAGTTCAGCTCTCGCAGGCGATCCTGTCGCCGTCTCCGTCGAAACCGTAGACATCGGTACCCGTGACTCTGAAGTCGTGGAAGGGCACGTCGGGACAGTTGAGATCTGAAGCGGAGTTCGGGATGCATACAGGTCCGTAGTTCGGATTGCAGTTGCCGTGGGCCTGAGGCGAGCCCTTCTTTTGCACCGCCGGAGGAGCCGCGCCATACCCCGCGCATATCGCTCCTCCCGGCGTGCGGCATAGCCGCCACGCGCTTGCATAGTCCGCGTAAGAAGGTGATCCTCCGAATCGTGGTCCGCTCGTGAACGTGCTGCCACCGAATGTCTCGGACCACACCGGATGCAGCTCGCGCCAGTGGTGGTCGCCGTCCCACACCCACGCACCGACGAAGGACACGTGCTCGCCGACGGACGGTGCGGGGAGGTGGCCCCCGTCACGCGGCATCAGCTCGACCGTGAGCATGCCGTCGGGCGCTAGATCGAGGAAGCGGTGGTCGAGGTCCAGATAGAGATGCAGATCTCCATCTTCTTCGTGGATGACGGTAGCGATCGTTCCTGCTGCCGCCCGACACGGATCCAGCATGTTCAACCTGTACGGGTGGTAGACGCCGGCAAGAACGTTCCCACCGGGACAAGAAAGGTCGGACTTCGATCGGTGGGCGTGGTTGTGGGGCGGCGGATGGCTTTTCTTATCGCGACGAGGGTGCGCCGTGTGCCGAGGAGCCGGTCGCTTCTTGTGGTGCGGGGATGTCGTGGTTGGCGACGGGAGCATGTGCATGCAGATGCCGATGGGTCGAACCAGAGCTCGACGGCGACGAGACGGGCGCGCACGCGCCGAGGCAAACCAGCGATAAACAGATCGCGGCCGCGAAGCCGCCCGGCATCCGCAAGTCGTGCCCTCCTCGCCGCCCGAGATGTCCCTTTTATGACACCAGGCAACAGGGGCCGAGTCACTACGTAATGACGGCAGCTACATGAAGTGGTCGATCAGACCCGCCGCGTAGTAGTCCTCCCACCGCCCGGAAGGTGAGCCGGCAGTGAAGTCCTTGTCCAGCTTTACGAGCATGTAGACGAGCTCACTCCGCACCGGCGCAACGCTCAGTAACTGAGGAAGCTCGGAATGATCGGCAAGCCACGACCCGTACCAGGATGCCCAGTCAGGATCGTCTCCCTCGGTGATCCGGTACACGATGTGGTGGGTTTCGGCGGCCTCGTGTAGAAGATCTGCGATCTTCGATGCTCGCTCGTCCATAGGACCTCCTCTCGAGCGGATCGTTCATTCATATCCGCTCAGGCACGTGATGCCTAGGCGTTTGGGCCCTGACCGTCGAAGGCGCTAGCACAGCGCGCCGTGGCGGTCATGTAAAGAGTGGGTAGGTTTCGCAGGTGACCGACCCATTCGACGTGCTCGACGACGATGATCGAAGGAAACTGAGGCGCAAACGACAACCTCGCTGGATCGAGCCGATGAAGGCAACGCTTGCGAAGGAGGCGTTCTCGGATCCCGAGTGGATCTTCGAGCCCAAACTCGACGGCGAACGGTGCCTTGCTTTCGTGAAGAGCTCCGAAGTGCGTTTGCTGTCACGGAACCAGAAGTCGACCAACTCGAGTTACCCAGAGATCGTCGAGGCTCTGGGAGCTCAACGTATCGAGGATGCCGTTCTCGACGGCGAGATTGTTGCGTTCGCGGGCGACGCGCCGAGCTTCTCCGCCCTCCAGCGGCGGATGCACGTGATCGATCCCGACAAAGCAAGGCGAACCGGAGTAAAGGTCGGATATCACGTCTTCGACATCCTTCACTTCGATGGCTACGACCTGAGCAACGTTCCTCTTCTGTCGCGCAAGAAATTGTTGCGTAAAGCGGTTCGCTTCAGAGTTCCATTGAAGTTCGTGCAGCATCGAGCGCGAGAGGGCGAGGCATATTTCAAAGAGATGTGCGCCCGGCCCGGTTGGGAGGGCGTGGTCGCGAAGCGCGCGAACGGTGCTTACGTGCACAGCCGCTCGAGGGACTGGCTGAAGTTCAAGTGCTCCAATGAGCAAGAGTTTGTGATCGGAGGATTCACGGACCCTCAGGGGAGCCGCGTTGGATTCGGCGCTTTGCTGGTGGGCTACTACGACGATGGGGAGCTCCGTTACGCGGGGAAGGTCGGCACCGGTTACGACACGGCCCTCTTACGCGAGCTCAGGAGCGATCTGGACAAACGTGAGATCGAGGAGCCACCCTTCTTCGATAGGGGAGCTTCCAGGCGAGCGGCCCATTGGGTGCGGCCGGAGCTGGTTGCCCAAGTTGGATTCAGCGAGTGGACGGGCGACGGGCGCTTGAGACATCCCCGCTTCCTGGGATTGCGCCGGGACAAAGATGCGCGGTCCGTGGTGCGGGAGCGGCCGACGTGAAAGAGGCTCGCAAGGTCGGGAACCGCAAGATCGAAGTCAGCAACCTGGACAAGGTTCTGTTCCCGAAGGACGGCTTCACGAAAAGGGACGTCATCGACTACTACGACGCGATCGCGCCTCAGATGGTTCCGCAGGTGAAAGATCGGTTGATGACGGTCGAACGTTACGCAGACGGCATCGCCTACAGAGGCATCTTCCAAAAATCCATCCCCAAGTACTTCCCAGATTGGGTCGACAGGTTCAAGGTTCCGAAGGAAGGCGGTGAGGTCACTCACATCGTTTGCAACGACCGGCCCACTCTCGTCTACCTTGCGAATCAGGCTTTCCTAACGCAGCATGTGGGGCTTGCGCGGACGGACCGCATCGATCGTCCGGACCAGCTCATCTTCGACTTCGATCCTTCAACCGACGACTTCGGCGTTGTGCGGGACGCCGCATTGCGCGCGAGGGAGTTGCTGTCCGATCTCGGCTTCCATCCGTTCGTCAAGACGACCGGATCGCGCGGCCTTCACGTTATGGCGCCGCTCGCCAAACGTGACCGCTTCGAGGAGGTACGGGCTTTCGCTTTCGAGATCGCATCGTTCAT
>JBHELU010000192.1:0-3697 GCA_046262955.1 Actinomycetota bacterium
GTGCCCTTGGTGCCCTCGATGATCTCGTCCGCTTCGAACAGAGCACGACCTTCTTGCTCCGGCATGAAGCCGATCGCGTTGCGGGCTATCGCTTCGAGCTGCGGATCGAGCCGACCGTTACCAGCCCCGATCGACCCACTCCTGCAGATGCGACTTCTCTCTCCCTATCGTCGTGTCGGCGCCGTGTCCGGGATAGACCGCGGTGTCGTCGTCCAAAACGAGTAATTTCGAAGTGATCGATCCGATGATCTGCTCGAAGGCTTCACGGTTGCCCCAAGTGTTCCCCGGACCACCGGGAAACAGGGTGTCACCCGAAATCAGGTGTCGTCCCGAAATGAAGCAGAGGCTTCCGGGAGTGTGACCGGGAGTGTGCAGGACGGAGAGAGAACGAGCTCCGAGCTCGAGCACGTCGCCGTCGGTCAGCGATCGATCGATAGGAACCGGATAGTCGTCTCCCGGGTGCGCCAATACCGGGACGTTCAGGCGTTTCTTCAGCGCCACCAGAGCCTGGACGTGGTCGAAGTGCCCGTGCGTCTGAAGGATCGCGATGACATCGGTGCCCTTGGTGCCCTCGATGATCTCGTCCGCTTCGAACGATCCATCAACGATGTAGGCCTTGTGGGTTTCGGGGCACTCGAGGACGTACGTGTTGTTCTCGAGGTCGCCGACCTCGAGCTTCCTGACGATCAGATCGTCACCCTCGTAGTGATGCCCCATCGATCAGGCGACGACTTGCACTAGAGCGTCGTCGATCTGGACCGCGGCCCCCGCTTCTACGTCGTAACGAACGATCGCCAGCGCTTTTGTTCCGGCAGCTGAGGTGACCGCGCCGATCTTCTTGCCTTCGACCAAGACGTCGGCGCCCGGTTGCAGGTCCGAGTCTCCTTGCAGCTGCGCGAGTCGCCGGTTCGGCTTCCCTCGGAAATGGATCTTCGCCATCGCCTCTTGTCCCACGTAACAGCCCTTCGAGTAGTGAACGGCCCAATCGTCGATCCCTGCCTCTTGGGGGATCGTCTTCTCGTTCATTTCGAAACCCCACCGTGGTACGCCGGCGTCGATCCTGCTCGCTTCAAGCTCTTCTTCCGACGCCGCTTCGAAGCCACGCGACTCGAGACGATCCATCAGGCCCCCAACTTCGTCCCGCTGAGTCCACACGTAGGCCGCGTCCACCCCAACCGCCCGAGACGCTTGAAGCACATGAACACCGTCGATGTCGAGCTCGGCGTCACGCCAGCCCGGCCCGCCGACCAGCACCAAGCCCATCTCCTGCGTCACGTCGTCGATGCGAACATCAGTTGCAAGCACGTACTTGCGGATCGCATCGGGCAGGGTGTCGTTAAGAGATACCTCGAAGTGACAGAAGATCGCTTCGTCCGTGGCACATGCTTCCAAGTAACCGATCATCCGGCCGTTCGGCGTGAGTAAGGCTGCGTCGCGCTCTTCTCCTGGTTGGATGTCCTCGAACGACTGGGTGAGGATCTGGTGCAAGAACCAGGCTCGTTGCGGCCCGGTGAAACGCAGCTTGCCGCGCTCCGAGCGGTCTGCGAAGAACCTCTTCGAGATCGTCATCTCTCTATCTTCTATCCTCCGGAACATGGACTTCGACCTCGGCGAGGACCTCACGATGTTCCGTTCTGCGGCACGGGACTTCGCCACGCGGGAGATCGCTCCCCTCGTCGACGAAGCCGAACGCACCGAGCGCACACCGCGCGACATCTTCAACACCGCCGGGGCTGCAGGCTTCCTGGGTGTCAGATATCCCGAGGAACTGGGCGGTTCAGGCGCGAGCGTGCTGGCGGAAGCGATCCTTCGCGAGGAGCTCGCTGCGGTGTGCTCCGGGATCGCGGCCGCGCTATCGGTCTCCTCGCACCTGGGGACCTATCCCATCTACGCATTCGGATCCCAGGATCAGAAACAGAGATATCTCATCCCCGCCCTGGCCGGCGAGAAGGTAAGCGCGTTCGGGCTCACCGAGCCCAATGCCGGCTCCGACGTGCGCGGAATCCAGTGCAAGGCCGTCAAGGGAGACGGGGGCTGGATCCTCTCGGGACGAAAGACATTCATCACCAACGCACCGATAGCCGACTTCGTCATCGTGGTCGCGTACACGGATCCCGCTGCCGGCATCGACGGGATGGGGCTGTTCGTGCTGGATCTTCCCGACGAGCGCGTCGAGATAACGCGGATCCAGAAGATGGGCAACCTTTCTTCCGAGATCGGCGAGATCGCGCTGGACGACGTCTTCGTTCCCGAAGAGGCGTGCCTTGGCGGCGAGACGGGCGCCTTCAAGAAAGTCATGCAAACGCTGAACGTTGGGCGTGTGATCGTGTCCGGAGGCGCTTTAGGTATAGCGCGCTCTGCTCTCGAGAGTGCGACTGAATATGCCCGCGACCGCAAAGCGTTCGGGAACACGATCTCAAGCTATCAAGGCGTGTCTTTCCCACTCGCAAAGGCTCGAGCCCAGCTCGATGCTGCGCGCCTCGCCGTGCACCGCGCTGCTTGGATGTTCGACGAGGGAAGATCACCAGTGATCGAAACGTCGATCGCTAAGCTGCTGGCAGGTGAAGCAGCGATCGATATCACCGACAAGGCGATACGGGTCTTCGGTGGCTACGGCTACATGCGTGAATATCCGATCGAGCGTCACTACCGGGATGCTCGCTACTTCGCGATCGTCGAAGGAACTCAGGAGATCCATCAACGTGTGATCGCACGAGAGCTGGGGTTGAGATGAGAGAGCTGCTGACCAGGATCGGGCTTCTGTTTCTTACCGTCTCGCAACTGTTCACAGGGATCTGGGCCGCAGTCGATCCCAAGGGTTGGTTCGCGCGCTTCCCCGGGATGGGTACCGGCTGGGTACAAGCGTCGTCCTTTTACGACGCGCACTTCGTCAAAGACATCGCCTACTTCTTCATCGCTTTCGGCGCGTTGTTTGCGATGGCCATCTGGATCGGGGACCGCCGGCTTCGGATCGCAGCTTCTGTCGCGTGGCTCTTCTTTGCCGTACCGCACTTCCTCTACCACTTGATGAACCGCGGCACCTTATCGACAGGTCAGAATCTCTTGAGTCTCGAGACTCTGGCGTTGGAGATCGCGGTGCCGGTTGCCGTGATCGTGCTGTGCATGTTGCAGACGGAAGAGACGAGCGCGGCGCCCGGCTCTTGAACATGCGGCCCACTGCGCGCTATCGCTAGGCAGCGCCACAGCTCCGCTGAGTGCGGAGTTGGGATTCCCAGTAATTCCGCAGAACCGATTAGACGGCAGCGGCCCCCGCGTCGAGCCCACCTCGGGCGAACGCAAAGAACCCCAACATCTCGTCGACCGTTCGATCGGGATGCTCGATCTGAGGAACGTGGCCACAGTCGTCCCACACGATCACCCGCGCGGAGGGCAACGCAGCCGCGACCTTGGGCCCGAAGCGTGGCGTGATCAAGTGGTCTTTGCGGCCGTACAAGTAAAGAGCCGGCGCTCTCATCGATGCGAGCCGGCCCCAGAACCCTGCTTCCCCGTACGGTTCCTCCAAGTAGATCGACCTCAACGCTGCGAAGAATGCGATCCGCGCCGACGGGCTGCGCCAGATCGTCAGGAAATCGTCCACCGCCGCGTCGTACCAATCTTGCGAGACCCTCGATGGGTCGGCGAAAAGCTCGTTCAATCCGGCTACAACCCGGCTTTGAGGCAGTCGGGCGGCGGCGAT
>JBHELU010000193.1:0-3424 GCA_046262955.1 Actinomycetota bacterium
CAACCGGAGACCCGAGAGCTGTTCTGTCCTTGCCACCAGTCGATCTTCGACGTCTCCGACGGCGCACGTCCGATCGGAGGTCCGGCGACGCGGCCGCTACCGCAGCTTCCACTCGAGTTCGATGCCGAAGGTCAGCTGCGAGCGACGGGTGGGTTCTCGGCCCCCGTGGGCCCCGCGTTCTGGAGTGAGAGATAGATGATCCGCAGAGCGGTCCGTTGGATCGACGATCGTCTCGGAACTTCCTCGTTCGCCCAATCCGCGCTCAACAAGGTCTTTCCGGATCACTGGTCCTTCATGTTGGGCGAGATCGCGCTCTATTGCTTCCTGATCCTTGTCTTAACCGGAACGTTTCTGACTTTCTTCTTCCACGCGAGCGAGAACGCCGTCACCTATCACGGAAGCTACGCGCCGCTCTACGGCACGCGGATGTCCGAGGCCTACGAATCGGTCTTGAGGTTGAGCTTCGACGTACGTGTTGGGCTGGTCATGAGACAGATCCATCACTGGGCCGCACTCGTCTTCGTCGCGGCGATCGTCGTGCACCTGTGTCGCGTGTTCTTCACGGGAGCGTTCCGGCGACCTCGAGAGCTCAACTGGATCATTGGGGTGACGCTTCTGGTCCTGGCGATATTCAACGGCTTCACCGGCTACTCGCTGCCGGATGACCTCTTGTCCGGAACGGGATTGCGGATCGCGTATTCCATCGCGTTGTCTGTGCCGTTTATCGGGACGTGGCTTGCGTTCCTGTTGTTCGGAGGCGAGTTCCCGGCGCACCAGATCACCTCGAGATTGTTCGTCTTGCACGTGATGCTCGTGCCGGGGTTGATCTTTGCGTTGCTTGGGGCGCACCTCGCAATCATCTGGCGCCAAAAGCACACGCAGTTCGCGGGGCCCGGACGAACCGAGTCGAACGTCGTCGGCTCGAAGCTGTGGCCGACCTACGCATTCAAGTCACTCGGGCTCTTCTGCGCGATTTTCGCGGTGCTCGGCGCGCTCGGGGGCCTCGCGCAGATCAACCCGATCTGGCTGTACGGCCCGTTCGTGCCTCACGCGGTGGCATCGCCGGCGCAACCCGACTATTACCTCGGTTGGGTGGAAGGCGCGCTTCGTATCTGGCCAGCGTGGGAGTTCCACATCTTTCATCACACGATCCCCGAGGTGTTCCTCCCTGCCGTCGCATTGCCGTCGTTGACTTTCCTGCTCCTGTACCTGTGGCCGTCCATCGAGCGCCGCTTCACGAAAGACGATCGTCCTCACGAACTGCTGGACGATCCCACGGATAGACCCGGACGTTCCGCGATCGGCGCCGGCGTGCTGACGTTCTACGGAGTGTTGCTGCTCGCAGCTTCGAACGATGTGATCGCTCGCGATCTGCACACCTCGGTCTCGGGCGTCACCGCTGGCTTCCGGATCGCTCTCATCGTGCTTCCGGTCTTCGTTGGAGCGACCATCTATCGGTGGTTCTATGCAGTGAAAGTCTCGGGGGCCGAAGGGATCTCCCACGTGTCGATGAAGCGGATACTCCATCCAAGGTCGGAAACCTGATGAAGCACATCTCAGTGGTCGAGCGCGCCGAGGGTGAATGGCGATGGGTATTCACCGATACCGATGCAGGCACCGAGCTCGAGAGCAACAACTTCTACGACAGCTTCTACTCGGCCTCGCGTGCTGCGTCCGTTGCGTACCCGGGTATTCCGATAGCTGCCGCTAAGGAGTCTGCTCTGCCTCGGGGTCTGTCGCAGATGGCCACCCGACGAGCGGGGACATCGAAAAAAGGACTCCCCGAGAAGATCGGCTCGATACTTGCGCCGATCGTTGTGCTGCTGGCGTGGAGGCGCGCTAAAAAGTAATCGCGCGGTACCGTCGCTCCATGACAGACCCCGTTTCGAACTCGTTCGACGCGCTGATCGTTGATTTCGGCGGTGTGCTCACGTCGCCTTTGCAGGACGGCTTCATGCGGTTCGCTACGGAGTCGGGCATCGAGTTGCAGGACCTGGTTCGGGCCGCCCTGAAGGCGTACTCGGGCCAGACCGACTCGCTTGTCATTGGTCTCGAGACGGGCACCGTTTCGGAGGATGAGTTCGGCCGCGAGTTCGCTCGCCGCCTGCAAGAAGAAACCGGAGTGGCCGTTGATGCCGAGGGGATCGTCGATCGCCTGTTCTCGGGCATGCGAATCGAACAGACGATGCTGGAAGGCTTGAAGCTGGCACGTTCGGCCGGCCTGAAGACGGCGATGTTGTCGAACTCGTGGAGCCTCAATCACTACCCGCGCGAGATCCTCGATCCACTGTTCGACGTCGTCATCATCTCTGGTGAAGTCGGCCTTCGTAAACCCGACCCCGAGATCTACGCGTTGACGACTTCGAAGTTGGGTGTGGCGCCGGACCGCTGCGTGTTCGTGGACGATCACCCGGGGCACCTAGAGGCAGCCCAAGAAGCTGGGATGGCCACAGTGCTGCACCGGTCTCCCGCTCAAACCCTCGCCGAGTTGTCCGACCTGCTCGGCACGGCCCTCACTTAAGGGCAATCCACGCACCGTGATGGCTCGTAGTACATGAAAGTCGTCGAACGGGAGGTAACCGTGCACAAGAAAGGCGCCGGCGCGATCGCGCTCGCTCTCATCGCTGCCCTGATGTTCGCTGCGTGTGGCGGCGGAAACGACAACAGCTCCTCTTCGAGTGGATCGTCGAGTGACAAGGGAGGCGGCACGATCACGATCCAGGGTCAGAGCGCCAACGACCACGGCACCAAGGACGCGGCGGGCGCATCTTCTGTCGAGGTCGAGATGGACGACTACTACTTCAGCCCGACGGTGATCACCGGTACCGCAGGAGAAAAAGTCACCATCGAGCTCAAGAACGAAGGTTCCACGACCCACAACTTCTCGGTGCCCTCGGAGCACATCTCAAAGGATGTCTCGCCAGACTCGTCGGCGTCCGTGCAGGTCACGATCCCGGATTCCGGGGAGACGTTGTTCTTCTGCAAATTCCACGCATCGATGGGCATGCGAGGAGGGCTGCAGGTCAGCTCGTAGCTGGATATCCCTATCGGTAGTTCGTGTACTGAAGCGGGATCCCGAAGTCGTGTTCACGAAGGGCACCCATCACTTCTTGAAGGGTGTCCTTCGACTTTGACGAGACACGAACCTGCTCGCCTTGCACGGCTACTTGAGCTTTGACCTTTGAGTCCTTGATGAACTTGACGATCTCGCGTGCTTTGTCCGACGAGATCCCCTGGTTGATGCGCGCCATCGACCCCATCGAGCAAGGCAGCACCACGATCGCCGTCGGCGCCGACGACCCGCTCGCCACGGGCGCGAAGAGGTCGTCATTCTTGCACACGCGGACCACCGCGCGGTCGCCTTCGTCCAGGTCGCCGTCCAGCGCCCGCACCAGGGAAAAGCCCTCGCGGCGCGGCTTCAGCT
>JBHELU010000194.1:0-7893 GCA_046262955.1 Actinomycetota bacterium
GGCCGCTCGAGTGGGTCGAGATGGGGACTCAGCACTTGTGGGTCGAGACGTGGGCTCCGCGCTAGTAGCACGAGGATCGACTACCGTCAACGAAGTCGAGCCGATCCGGACCTCATCGCCGGATCGCAGCACCCGCGGCGACGATACGCGCTCGCCGTTTACGTACGTGCCGTTCGTTGAGTTCAGATCCTCGATGACGAATTGCCCTTTTTCGTCACGGCGGATCCGCGCATGCTGGCGGGAAGCCTTTTCGTCCTCGCTGAGATTCGCTTGCGTCAGGACGTCGCGGCCGAGCAGGAGCTCATCACCGATAGGCAGGTCAACTCCGCTGCCGTGCCTTAGATGCAAACTCTCCCCATCTCTCCGCCGGGCAGAAAGCTGTGAGGAATCTTGCTCCCGACCGAATTGAGCGGTCAAGATGGATTGGCAATTTGGCAGGATCTATCTGCTTGCAAAGCTGACGCAAGAAGGAGCGGTACAAAATCTGCTTAGGGTGTCGACTTCGTCCTCAGAAATCTATGGAATTCGAGCATGTGGCTAACGATCGAAACCGGTAACGACGAAGGCGAGACGGTTGAAGTTCGGGCCGATGGTTTCCTGATCGGTCGGGACGATAGTTGCGATCTAACGCTTCGCGATGAAAAGGTTTCGCGTCGGCACGCCTTCTTGCTCGTGGGTGACGATGGCCGCGTCGACCTCCAAGACCTCCGATCCACCAATGGCGTTTACGTCAACGGCGACCGTGTCGACGGATCCATGCTCCTGAAAGGTGACGAAAGGATCCGCATCGGCGACACGGTCCTTCAGGCCTCGCTGATAGAAGCCCGCTTAGGCATCCCAGGCGGGACGGACACGGGGCCTCCGGACCCTCGGATCGGGACACTGATCGACCGCTACCGCGTTACCGACCTGATAGCTGAAGGCGGGATGGGCGTCGTCTATATGGCGGAGCACACGGCTTTAGGAACCAAGGTGGCACTCAAGCTACTGAGTGCACGCTACGCGCAGGACCAAAAGTTTCGAAAAAGGTTCGAAGGCGAGTGGAAGCGCGCCGCATCGCTCGACCACGCGAATATCTTGGCGGTTCACGACGCCGGTGAAGCCGCCGGCGAGATGTACATCGCGATGCCTTACATCCACGGAACAGACCTTGCAACGTTGATCGAGGAGCACGGCCGGCTCGGAGTCAACGAAACGCTGGATGTCTTGGGTCAGATCGGGAAAGCGCTCGACGCAGCTCACGACAATGGATTGATCCACCGAGATGTCAAGCCCGGAAACATCCTGGTTGCTTCCGGTGAGGGTCGCGATCCAAAAGGCCATGCCTACCTTTGCGATTTCGGAATCAGCAGGCGGATGTCGAGCATGACGTCCCTTACTCAGGTCGGACAAACGGTCGGTACATCCGCTTATATGGCGCCCGAACAGATCGAGGGGCCATCCGAAGCTGTGGACGGACGAACCGATCTCTACGCGCTTGGATGCGTCTTCTACGAGTGCCTTAGTGGAAAGGTTCCCTTCGAGGCCGACTCTGACGTCGCGATCTATTGGGCTCACATGCATAAGCCTCCACCGAAGGTCAGCGACCTTGGGCTAGGTCTCCCGGTGGAGCTCGACGCCGTGATCGCCACAGCGATGGCCAAGCACAAAGAGAATCGTTACGCGACGTGCGGCGAATTCATCGCCGCGGCGAAGGAGGCTGTCGGAGAGCTACGGACGGCCGAGAGCACTACCGCTCGAGCAACGACCGCGGATTCGACACGGCAAACAGCACCCGACTTGAGCGAGCCTGCAGTCCCTCCAGCACCAGGGCAAACCACGGGGGACGACGCCCACCCAGCCAAGGCGAAGGAGACCTTCGCCGCTCAGGTCGAGGCTCCGCCCGGAAAGCGAAGGGAGACGGTTGCCGCTCAGGTCGAGGCTCCGTCTCAGAAAGCCCACGAAACCGTAGCCGCTCAAGCCGAGATTTTGTCGGTTCCGCCGGATGCTCCCGGTGAAGCGGAACCGGTGAGTATCACGCCCCGCCCCCAGCGACGGTCACGCCTTCCTCTGGTCCTCTCACTGGTCGGATTCGTTGCGGTGGCGGCAGCGGTCGTTGTCTTCCTCGTATCGCGCAACCCTTCCAACCCCCACGTGCCTGCGCATTCGGGCTCGACGCCGACTGCCAGCCCTACTCCGCTCGAACCATTTCCCAATACAGCCGAGGCCGACCTCTTGCAACACGTTCCCTCAGTCGCGAAGCAATCGTGCTCCAGATCCTCCTCGCCTACACCGACCACAAGCGTGCTCGCCAGCGTCATCTGTTCGGCGGGGCCGCAGACCGCCGTATATACGCAATACGGTTCCGAGACCGACATGAATGACGCGTTCGATCAGGTCGCAGCAGACGCTGGATTCCAGGGGTTTACAACTGGACGGGACTCAGGAGCATGTCGCTCCAGACGAGCGTTCTATGAATACTCGATCGCACACTCGTTTGGAGGCCAGCTCTTGTGTTATCCCGAAAACTCAGGCACCGGCAATGGAACAGGTTTCTACATGTATTGGACTGATGTGCGCTTGAATATCCTCTCGTCGGGCTTTAGAGACGATTTCAATCAACCGGCTATCTACAGTTGGTGGCTCCATGATTCGGGTCCGTTCCAGTGAGCGGCGACCATGACCTCATCCTGGAGTTGATCGAAGGGCCTCACGCCGGTCTCAAGGTCCCGCTGTCTAAGAACTTGTCGATCGGTCGTTCGGAACAATCCGATATCAATCTGGAAGACGACTTGGTCTCCCGTCAACACGCCGCGATCTCTAACCGGGACGACGGACTATGGATCGAAGATCTACAGTCTCTGAACGGCACATTCATCAACGGCGAGCAGATCCATTCCGCAACTCGACTGGAAGCCGGAGACCACGTCGTCGTGGGCACAAACGTGTTCGAGGTCCGCTTGGCGGAATCGGTGGCCCACCGACCGTCCGCCGTTCGATCTGTACCGCCACCGCTCGCAGCGAAACAGAAACCTCCCGACTACTTTCTCTCCGAGCTCATAGATGCGCCGACAAATCCGCACCTTGATTCGTTGCTCGATATCCGAACGAGGGGAAAGGCGCGACTCGCGCCACTCGCGTTGTTCGTACTCGTCGTTATCGTCGTGATCATCTTCCTGGCTGTCCGGTAAGGGGTCTATCGACCGGCGAAATAGATCACAAGGGCGACACTCGTCATAGCGATTACCGCGACCGAGATGATCGTGGCAGAAGCTTTCCGAGAGGCGATCCGCGCTCGTCCCGTCCTCGTTGTTTGAGCTCGCGATGGCGCGAAAGGTCTCTGTGCCTGTCCCGCGGAGCCAACTGCGATGCGCGTGGCGCCGATGCGGAAGATGTCCCCGTCGCGCAACCTGGTGGTTCCTTCGATTCGCTTGTCGTTCACCCAAGTTCCATTCAGTGAGCCGAGATCACGGATCTCGAGGCCGTCGCCGGCATTCACTGCTTCCGCGTGTACGCGGGATATCTGATCGTCGTCGATGCGAACATCCGCGTCTTCGCGTCCCAATGTCACCCGCGTAGAGACGTCGATCGTTGTCCCGCTGCGAGGTCCATCCATGATGACAAGGTTCATCTACCGGGCCCCTCGGCGATGGCTCTTATCGATTCCGCATAGTCCCCCGCCCTTCGAGGGCGGAGGGCCGGGTCTTTCTCGAGCGCACGCAAGACGACTTCGCTCAATCCTCGTGGCATGTCGAGGCGGCCGGCACACGGGTCCGGCGGAACACTCTCCATATGGCTGAATGCTACGCGCATCTCACTCTGGCCCCCGAAAGGCGGCGCTCCGGCGATGCATTCGAAGACCGTGCAGCCGAATGAATAGATGTCGCTGGCGGGCGACGCCGGCTCTCCCGCGATACGTTCAGGGGGCAAGTACTGGATCGACCCCACGACATCCGTCGTCTTAGTCAGTGCGGCCCACGTACGACCTTTGGCGAGGCCGAAATCGGTGAGGGCAACCGTCCCCCCAGCATCCACCAGGATGTTCGATGGCTTGACGTCTCTGTGCAGGATCTCCGCGTCGTGAAGCGCGTCCAGACCCGAGGCCGCACTTATCGAGACATAGACCAAGCGCTCGAGATCCATAGGGCCTCCCTCTGCAACCTCGTCGGCCAAGGACCTCCCGTCGACGTAACGCATCACCAGGTAGCAATGGCCACCGGCTTCGCCTTCATCGAGGACCGGTACGACGTGCGGGTTGGAAACCGAGCGGGCTGCTGCAGCTTCTTGCGAGAACCGTCGCCTGAAGTCGCCGTTCTCGGACAGCTCCCTTTTCATGACCTTCAAAGCAACGCGACGTCCATCGATGCGAACCGCGCGGTAGATGACCCCCATGCCTCCCTCGGCAATGAATGCCTCGACCGTGTAGTCGCCCAGCCTTTGCCCGGCGCTCAGCGGACCCAAATCGTCATCGGCCGATTCGGTCACGCCACTTGCTTGGATCAAGATCGTCTTGCCTCCGAACGGATGCGATCGCTCCCCTGAAATAGCATATGAGCATGGCGGACAGCCGCGGGGGCGCGCCGACAACGTCCATTCGGCGAGTTGCCACTGCGTACATCGCTCTATTCCTTTTCTTGGCCGTTGCGCTTCTGGTCTTCGTTCACATCGGGCAGAACCAAGAGCATTCGGTTTCGGTTTCGATTCCAGAGAGCGGTTCGGGAAACGCACTGTCACCGGAAGAGATCTTCGGGCGCCTCATGCTGGCGATAGCGGCCGTCGTATTGATGGCCCGACTGCTGGGAGTGGTTGCATCCAAGATCGGGCAACCGCGCGTGATGGGTGAGATCCTCGCCGGGATCGTCTTGGGCCCATCCGTTCTCGGCTTATGGCTCCCGCACGTACAGACGTACCTATTTCACCCCACCATCGTCCCGCTCTTGGGAGGGGCCGCCGACATCGGACTCGCCTTTTACATGTTTCTTGTAGGTCTAGAGCTCGATCCAAAGATGCTGCACGGACGGCTCACTCAAGCCGCAGTGATCTCCAACGCGAGTGTGATCGTTCCGCTCGCAGTTGGTGTAGCGACGGCTACGCGCATCTACTCGTCCCTTGCCCCCGACGGCGCGCGATTCCTGCCATTCGCCTTGTTCGTGGGTGTGTCGATGTCGATCACGGCATTTCCCGTCCTAGCGCGGATCCTCATCGAAGAGAGAATGTTAAAGAATCCGGTTGGTGCGGTAGTGATGGCATCTGCCGCTGTAGACGATGTGACCGCATGGGCTCTGCTCGCCCTGGCAACCGCTTTGGCCGGAGCGAGCGATCGAAGCCCTCTTTTGATAGTCGCTCTGGTGATCCTGTTTTGCCTGGCGATGGGCCTAGTCGTGAGGCCTCTGCTGGCACGCGTTTCGATCGCGTACGACGAAGCAGGACATGTTCCGATCGGATGGATCACAACGATATTCATGGGCGTTCTCTTTGCGTCCTTCTCGGCACAGTCCATCGGTATCGCAGCGATCTTCGGTGCATTCGTGATGGGGCTCATAATGCCGAGACGAGCAGATCTCACGCATGACATAGCGGAAAGGATCGAAGACTTCGTCGTCACCTTGCTGTTACCGCTGTTCTTGGTCGTAACGGGCCTTCGCACTCGGATCGACCTATTGAACACGCCTAAGTTGTGGGCGATAACCGCGGCTCTCATCGGCGTTTCGATCGGCTGTAAATGGATCGGCGCGATGGGGGCAGCTCGTTTCACCGGCTACACATGGCGAGAATCTGCCGCCATTGGCGCTCTCATGAATACTCGAGGACTAACGGAACTGATCGTCCTCAACGTTGCACTCGGTCTCGGCATAATCACCCCGACCTTGTTCTCCATGCTCGTGCTGATGGCTCTAGTCACAACATTCATGACAGGACCATCTCTGCGACTGATCGATCCAAAACGAAGCCTGAGATCGGCACCGGAAGAGCTCCTCGAGGAGGAGCCTCCTCGCCCTCACGGAATACAGCCCCCACTTACTAGGTCCATCTTGGTTGCTCCTCAGGACTCAAAGAATCTCGATGCATTGCTCGAGATCGGCGCGGCTCTCAGCGGATCTGAGCCCCCGCGCGAATTACTGATCGCACGCATCCTTGCTCCTTCGAAGATCGCGACCGGACTCGCGTCTGAGGATCGTGAGCTGCAGCGCGCTGTGGGAGAGCTCAACGCTCGTCGAGCATCGCTGTTGGAACGAGGGGTCCAGGCGCGCGCTATTGCTTTCATGTCTCCAGATCCGGGCGAGGATCTGCGGGCCCTAGCAGCCAAAGAGAGGGTCGATCTCGTCCTTGTCGACGGCCGCCGACCGCTGCTGGGTGAAGGAGTGCCCCGCGGGATCGTGGGCATGTTGTTGGGCGCTGCCGAGTGCGACGTCGCCATCCTTGTCGAACGAGAGGGGAGCATATTCCGCACCGGCGGTGCGGGTCCCATCGCAGTGCCATTCGGGGGAGCGGAACATGACTGGGCCGCACTCGAACTGGGAGCTTGGATCGCGCACGCATACGGAACGAGCTTGAGATTGCTGGGCGCGGGCCCGACCGACTCGACTCGAGACGCGAGTCGACTCCTTGGAAACGCTGCGTTGGTAGTCCAACGATTCGCCGGTATAAGCGCGGAGCCTCGTCTCGCCGATCCCGGTGACAAGGGCGTGCTCGATGCTGCCGCGGGGGCAAGCTTGCTCGTGGTTGGGCTGTCGGATCGATGGCGACAAGAGGGGTTAGGACCCGTTCGGTCTGCTATCGCGAGATCGGCTCCCGTCCCGGTTCTCTTTGTAAGGCGCGGGCGGCGGCCGGGCGCGTTGGCTCCCCGAGATGACGTCACTCGCTTCGGGTGGTCGCGCGCGGCAACTCCAGGTGAGCAGCCCTAGCGGGATGCATCCGAACAGACCAGCGTTGTACCCTCCAACCGCATGACGGTCACGACTCCACGCGACTCGACCATCGCCATCGTCGGAGACGGGTTCGGCTCTCTCATGGCGTTTTCGACCGCCGTCTATCTCGGATTCCTTCCTGAAGAGATCACCATCTTCGGGACGAACCAAAACCCGATCGAGACCTATCAGCAATATGCGTACAACTTGGGGCAGACGGTGTTGCGCTCTGAATCTGAGTCGCATTTCCTGCCCGCGGATTGGCCGACCTTCGCTCAGTTGGATGCCTGGTCTCGAAAGAGTCTGTCTCCCCTCTTCCGATCGATCCGCCGGAAGTACAACCCCGGGGTCGGAGACGTGATGGCAGAGGCCACCATCGTTGCGCGCCGACTCGGATGGAATGAAAGTCGAATGCCAACGAAGGTGGGATGGGTGCAACGTGAGCTCTCGCCTAATCCGCACTTCATTCTCTACGATGAAGACGCTCGGTTCATCGGACGAGCTCGACACGTGGTGTTGTCTTTGGGCCACGGCCCCCTCTCCTTCCCTCCCGTTCTTGCAAAAGCGCGCGACAATCCGGCTCTTGCCGATCGAATCGTTCAGGCATACGAAGCGAAGTCGTACGCGCCAGACGGTCGCTACATCGTCGTCGGCGCGGGGATCGCGGGTCTCAACGAATGGGTGAACGGGGTCGGGGTGGGCGCAAGAGTCTTGTCACTCCTGCGCAGTCCGGCCCCGGACGAACAGGATCTCAACACTCCAAGGTGCTTTTTCGAAGCCCTTGGCATCGACGCGTATCAGGGTCTTCCGTTCGAAGAACGCCTTGCATTTCTCGGGAAGATCCTCAGAGGCACAGTGCCTCATCGTCGAGCATGGCTTCAGAAGCTCGATGAGGCTCGCAACGAGGCTCGCTTTGCCGAGATGATCGGGGAGATCGACGCCGTCGAAGCCGGGCCGCTGGGCTTGCGAGTCCACATCTCGACGAAGAGCGGGCAGAGTCCGGGAT
>JBHELU010000195.1:0-21286 GCA_046262955.1 Actinomycetota bacterium
CATCGGGACGACACAGTTGGTCGTGCACGAAGCGTTGGAGATCACGTGATGCTGCGCGGTGTCGTACGCATCCTGGTTGACCCCGATCACGATCGTGATGTCCTCGTCCTTGGCGGGGGCCGAGATGATCACTTTCTTGGCCCCACCGTCGAGATGCTTGGCGGCATCTCCGCGCTTAGTGAAGAAGCCGGTCGACTCGATCACGATGTCGACGCCGAGGTCGGCACACGGCAGATTGGCCGGGTCCCGCTCGGACAAGCGCTTGATGTCCTCGCCCTCGACAGAGAACCCCTCGTCGGTCACCTTCACGCTCTTGCCGAGGCGGCCGTGCACCGAGTCGTATTTCAGCAGGTGGGCCATCGTGGGGGCGTCGCCCAGATCGTTCAGAGCCACGACCTCGAGGTCCGAGCCTTTGGCCTTCAGGGCCCGGTAGAAGTTGCGTCCGATGCGGCCGAAGCCGTTGATCCCAATGCGCGTCGTCATCGACGGACCCTCCTAGCTATCGTAAGCCGTTTCCTCCATCTTACGAGGCGGTGTGGAGCGCCCTTCGAGCCTCACATGGTCGATCGGAGTGCCTCGGCAAGGCGTTCGGGGTCGTGGGATCCGTCGGGCGCGGCCATGTCGAACGAGGACACATCGATCCGCGAGAACGAGAGCGCGTCGAGGTCGACCTCTACCCCATCGTCCTCGAGCTGCGGGCTCTGGACGAGGATCGCGTCGAGGCAATATGGGCCGGCGTGCGCCATCAACGCGTCCCCGTGCGCCGTTGCGTCCAGTCCCTCGGTCTCGCCTTTCTGCATGCGCGTGTTGCAAACGAACACCCGCCGGGCCTTCGTTTGCTGAAGCGCTTCCTTGATCCCCGGAACGAGAAGTGTGGCGATCAGGCTGGTGAACAAGCTTCCGGGCCCGAGGACGACTTGATCGGCGGTGAGGATCGCTTCGACCGCGCCCGGATACGCAGTAGGCGACGAGGGCTCTAGGTAAACGGCTTGGATCGGGCTTGTCGTGCGCGCGACCCGCACCTGTCCTTTGACAACGCCTGCGCCGGTGCGCGCCCGCAACCTGACGATCTCGTTGGTCGCGGGATAAACGTGCCCGTGTGACTCGAGCATCCGCCCGGCCCTCTCGACCGCCGAGGCCAGGTCGCCCGTCGTCTCGACCAGACCGGCGATCACCAGGTTCCCGACGGTGTGTCCGGTCAACGCACCGCCGGTGAAGCGGTGCTGAAAGATCTCGGATATGTCGTCGCGGTCCGACAATGCAACGAGGCAGTTGCGGATGTCACCGGGGGGCGGGATGCCGAGCTCTCTAGTGAGGCGCCCCGACGACCCTCCATCGTCCGCGACGGTCACGACCGCAGACACGTCGTCGGCGTAAGCACGAACGGCGCGAAGCGTCACCGACAGCCCGTGGCCCCCACCGATCCCGACGACCTTCACGGGACGATGATTCCCCGCTCGACATCGCGATGGATGACTTTTGAGTTGAGCCCTGCTTCGCCCACGATCTCGTGAAGCTCTTGAGCCAAGACGACGGATCGATGGCGGCCTCCCGTGCAACCGATGGCGACCGTTAGGTAGTGACGACCTTCTGATTGGTAACCGGGGAGCAGTATGTCGAACAGGTCGCGCGTTCGCTTCAGGAAATCTGTCGTTTGCGGTTGCTGCAGCACGTATTCGCGCACCGGCCCGTCTAATCCCGTCAGTTCTCGAAGACCTTCGACCCAGTGAGGGTTGGGCAAGAACCTGACGTCGAGCACGATGTCGGCGTCGAGCGGAAGACCGAACTTGTAGCCGAAGCTCACGACCGTGATCTTCAAACCGCTTCCGACCGAAGGCTCCTCGCCGAACGACGCGCCGATCTTGGTTCGGAGCTCTCTCACCGTGAGATCGGACGTATCGATGATGAGATCGGCTCCGTCGCGGAAGCGGCTCATCAGATCCCTCTCGCGCTGGATCCCGACAACTACCCGGTCGTCGAGCGCGAGGGGATGCTTGCGGCGTGTCGCATCGAACCGCCGAACGAGGGAATCGTCCGAGGCATCGAGGAACAACAGCCTGAAGTTGGACAAGTCGCGCCGCAGCTTCGCCAAAGCTTCGGCTGCTTCGTCGAAGAACGTGCCACCACGCGCGTCGATCACCAGGGCGATGCGCTTGAAATCGTTCCCCGGCGAGAACGCAAGGGTGAGCATCTTTGTGATCAGGGCCGGCGGCAGGTTGTCGATCACGAGCCAACCGAGGTCTTCGAACGCGCGAGCGGCTTCGGACCGTCCGGCCCCCGACATGCCACTTATGACGATCAGGTCGACGTCGCGGATCCTGCGCGGGAGCGTCACGAGACTCCCTCCGCGACTCGCGCCTCGTTGGGCTGCTCGCGATGCAACGCGTCGTACACGGCTTCGGCCACTCCCTTAGGGATACCGGATACGGCTGCTATCCCGTCGACGTCCGCTTCACGCAGGCGTTTCACCGAACCGAACTCTTTGAGGAGTCTCTTGCGCCGGACTGCCCCCAAGCCTGGGATGCCGTCGAGCGCGGACTGCGTCATCCTCTTGCCTCGCTTCAAGCGGTGATAGGTGATCGCGAAGCGGTGAGCTTCGTCCCGGATCGCCTGCAGCAGATAGAGGGCTTCGGAGCCGCGCTCGATGATTATCGGATCCGAACGCCCGGGCACGAAGACTTCCTCCATCCGCTTGGCAAGAGAGATCGTCGTCACCCCCACTATCCCGAGCTCCGTCATTACCTCGACGGCGCGGTTCAACTGTCCCTTTCCGCCATCGATCACGACCAGGTTGGGTGGGTACGCGAATCGACGCGGTCGGTCCCCATGTCCGTTGCCGCTCACCTCTTCGACGTAGCGAGCGAAGCGACGGCGGATCACCTCGCCCATCATCGCGAAGTCGTCCGGCCCTTGTGTCCACTTCATCGCGAATCGCCGGTAGTCGGAACGTTTGGGGAGGGCGTCCTCGAACACGACCATCGAGCCGACCGCTTCCGTTGGCCCGGTGTTCGAGATGTCGAAGCATTCGATCCGCAAGGGAGCGTCGGACATGCCCAGAGCTTCCTGCAGCTGCCTGAGTTGCCGCGCCCGTGCAGCAAAGTCGCTCGACCGCTTCATGCGGTGATGCGTGAACGCCTGGCGCGCGTTCTCCCGCACCGTGTCCATCAAGGCTCGCTTCTCGCCGCGTTTGGGCACGCGGATCTGCACCCGGGAGCCGCGCTGACCGGAGAGCCACCTCTCGAGGAGCGCAGTGTCTGCAGGCAACTCTTCGACCAACACCTGCTTCGGAACGCTCTCCGCGTCGTTACCTGGTTCTGAGTAGAGACGCTCCAGGAACCGGCCGATGAGCTCTGGTTTCGTCAGGTCTTCCACCTTGTCGACCATGAACCCCTTGCGACCGGTCACGCGGCCTTTCCTCACGAAGAAGATCTGGAAGGACGCTTCAATGTCGTCTTCGGCGAGAGCTATGACGTCCAGATCGTCGTGCTCGGAAGAGACCATCTGCTGTCGCTCGATCACCTTGCGGACGTTGTCCAACTGATCTCGGAACTTGGCGGCAAGCTCGTACTCCTGGGACGCGGATGCGTCTTTCATCGCAGACTCCAGACGTGCGATGACCGGCTTGTAATTGCCGTCCAGGAAGTCGCACATCTCGTCGACGATCCGGCGATGCTCGACGGGATCGACCGCGCCCACGCACGGACCGGCGCACCTTTCTATGTGAAAGAGCAGGCACGGCCGGCCCCTTCTCTTGCACCGGTCGAACACACCTTGGGAACACGTCCGCATCGGGAACGTGCGCAACAGGAGGTCGAGCGTGTCGCGGATCGCGTAAGCATGGGCGAATGGGCCGTAGTACCGAACGCCCTTGCGCTTGGATCCCCGCATCACACGCGCTCTTGGGAACTCCTCATCGAGCGTGATCGCGAGGTACGGGTAGCTCTTGTCGTCCGTATAGCGAACGTTGTATCGGGGGCGGTGCTGCTTGATCAGATTTAGCTCGAGGTGGAGGGCCTCGACCTCATTCTCGGTGACGATCCACTCGACGGATCGAGCTGCTTCGACCATAGCCATCGTCCGGGGATGGAGCTCTGGGCCGAAGTAATTCGAGAGCCTGCTGCGCAGCGTCTTCGCTTTGCCCACGTACACAACCCGCCCCGTGCCGTCCTTGAAGAGGTAGACGCCGGGGCGCGTCGGGATCGTGCCCGCCGCGGGGCGCTCGATGCGGGTCGCCATGCACCTATTGTCCCAGCCGTGGTCACGGCCATCCGGACGTTTTGGCCGCCCCTACCAGTGGGTGAAGTGGCTCCTCTTGGGCGACGGCGGGGAAGAGGATGACACCTGGGGTCCTCGGGGAGAAGCGGTCGGGCCGCTGATTCAGGAAGCGTCTGCGTCCGAAATCCTTGCTTCGGTGCGAGCTTTGGCTTCGCCCGCTCGCCAGTCGGAGATTGCGGCGTGATTCCCCGACAGCAAGATCTCCGGAACTTCGAACCCGCGGAACTGTGCAGGTCTGGTGTATTGGGGGAACTCGAGCTCCCCCGAGTTGTGCGATTCGACCGCGAGCGATTCGGGGTTGCCCAAGACTCCCGGGATCAAGCGGGAGACGGCCTCGATAACGACCAGGGCGGCCAGCTCCCCTCCCGCCAGGACGAAGTCCCCAATCGAGATCTCCTCGTCGACCAGGTGATCGGCCACTCTTTGGTCCACGCCTTCGTAACGTCCACAAACGAGGATCAGATGGTCGACTAAAGCCAGCCGCTCGACCATCGATTGAACGAGCCGGGCTCCGGCTGCGGACATGAGGACGCGATGCGATCCCTCACTCGCGACACTTTCGACAGCGGCGAAGATCGGTTCAGGACGCATGACCATCCCCGCTCCGCCCCCGTAGGGCTGATCGTCCACGGACAGGTGCGGTCCCAATCCGAATGGTCTGAGGTCGACGAGGTTGACGTCGAGAACGCCCGATGCCACCGCCTTGCCTAAAAGACTGGTGTTGAGGTGCTCGTCGAACAACGACGGGAAGAGCGTGATGACGTCGATCTTCAATCGAGAAGCCCTTCCGGGGGATGAAGTGTCACCGTGCGCGCGCCGGTGTCGACTTCGCCCACGATCTCGGACACGAGCGGGACGAGTCTGGTTCCAATGGGTGTATCTAGTTGCAGCAGGTCCTGTGCGGGGCCGGCTACGACGTCCACCACTACACCAAGTGGCATCCCGGTGTCTTCGACTGCGGTCATGTTGATCAGATCGTGATGCCAGTACTCGTCTTCTTCCAACGACCGCAGCGATCGAGGCGTGACGTACAGGGGGCCGCGCAGTAGGTCGGCGGTGTCGCGGTCGTCCACTCCCTCGAACTTGACGAGCAAGCGCTCGCCGTGCGCTCGTGCCGACGCGATTCTTAACTCAGTTCCGTCGGAACGCGTCAGTGTCGAACCGCTTTCGAACCGTTGAGGGTCGTCCGAGATTCGGACCACGTAAACCTCGCCGGCGAGCCCGTGTGGCTTTCCAACCTCTCCTGCGAGGAGCAATCCCGGAGATTCGGAACCTTTGCTCAGTCGACGACCTCGACCATCGCGCGGATACCTTCCTGTTGACCGCCGACGCGGGCAAGAACCCGAAGAGCTCGGATGATTCTTCCCCGCTTGCCGATCATCTTGCCGACATCGTCGGGATTCACCGACAGCTCGTAGACGACCGTGTCTTGCTCACCCTCGACCTCTTCGATCGAAACGTCGTCCGGATAGTCGACCAACCACGGGATGACGAACTCGAGGAAGTCGCGTGCCATGTCTTACGCCTCGTCGGGCGATGCTTCCGCTTCTTCGGGCGCGTCGGCAGACTCTGCAGGGGCATCGCTTTCCTCGACCGATGCGGCGACGGTGGCTTTGACCTTGCGAGGCTTGGGCGCCGCGGGTTGATCCGCCGATGGCGGTGGGGCCTCTCCCGTGAACTCCGACCATGCCCCCGAGATACGGAGCAGATTCCTGACTTGATTGGACGGCTGGGCCCCCTGGCGAAGCCAGTACACGGCACGCTCGCCGTCGATGGATACAAGCGATGGATCGGCGAGGGGTTGGTAGTGCCCGATCGCCTCGATGATGCGCCCATCGCGAGGGCTGCGCGCGTCTGCCACGACCACTCGATAAGCGGGCTGCTTCCGCTTGCCGACGCGCATCAACCTGATTCTGACCATGTAGTTGGATCTCCTAGCTGCCGCCGCTCTTGTCCACTCCAGGGCGGCTCGGGCCGTCGATATTAACAGTTCAGAGACTCATGCCCGGGGGAAGTTTCATCCCCGCAGGAAGCCGCATCTTCTTGCCTTTCGTCATTGCACGCATCATCTTGCGCACCTGGTCGAACTGCTTGATCAGTGCATTCACGTCCTGCACCGAAGTTCCCGACCCGGCCGCGATCCGCCGCCGCCTGCTGCCGTTGATCACGGAGGGATCGTTGCGTTCTCGCAACGTCATCGAACGCATGATGGCCTCGACGCGCGGAAGCTGTGCGTCGATGTCCTCCGAGGTCGGCAGCTTCGCCATTCCGGGCATCATCCCGATCACCTGGCTCAACGGACCCATCTTTTTTACGGCTTGAAGTTGGCTCAGGAAATCTTCGAAGGTGAAGTCCGCTTGACGAAGCTTCGCTTCCATCTGCCGGGCTTCTTCTTCGTCGAAAGCGCTCTCCGCTTTCTCGATCAGGGTCATCACGTCGCCCATGCCCATGATCCGGGAAGCGATCCGGTCTGGATGGAAAGGCTCGAGGTCTCCGAGCTTCTCGCCCACTCCCACGAACTTCACCGGTCGTTGCACCACGAAGGCCATCGACAGCGCGGCCCCACCACGCGCATCGCCATCGAGCTTGGTTAGAACGATCCCCGAGACGTCGACGTGCTCCCGGAAAGCTTCTGCGACGTTCACCGCGTCCTGTCCCGTCATTGCGTCACAGACCAGCAACGTCTCGTCGGGACCCACGACCTTAGCGACATCACTCAGCTCTTTCATGAGCTCTTTGTCGACGTTCATCCGGCCCGCGGTGTCCACGATCACATCGGTGGCCGCCATGTCGGTGGCGTACTTCATCGCGCGGCGGGCGACTTTGGGAGCCGTGGCTCCGCCAAGTGCGGAAATGGGATTCCTAGTACCCGACTCCTCTGCGTAGACCGGCACCCCGGTCTGCTCACCGAGCACTTGCAGTTGCTTGATCGCGGCCGGACGCTGGAGGTCGCATGCGACCAGTAGTGGCTTGCGACCTTGTGTCTTGATCAAGCGAGCCAGCTTCGCGGCCGCCGTCGTCTTTCCCGAGCCTTGAAGGCCGGCGATGAGGATGACCCGAGGAGGCCGGTCGACCGCAACCAGACCTTGCGCTTCGCCGCCGAGGACATCGATCAGCGCTGCGTGAACGATCTTGATCACTTGCTGCGCCGGTGTAAGGCTCTTGTGAACCTCGGCACCCGCGGCTCGCTCGCGCACGTCGGCTACGAACGCTTTGACAACCTTGAGCGATACATCGGCCTCGAGTAACGCAAGACGGATCTCGCGGAGCACTTCGTCCACCTGCTTGTCGGATAGCCGCCCGCGCGCTCGGAGGCGGTGGAAGATGCCGTCCAGTCTCTCGGTGAGGTTTTCGAACATCACGCCGCTTTCATGTAGTGCCTAAGTCCCTCTTCAAGGTCTACCGGTTCGATCCCTAAGGCTCGCACAGCGGTGAGATCCACCAGGCCGTCCTGCGTTGCAAACTCGATGCCCTGGGGTGTCATCGGTGGACTTGGGAGCATCCGGAGAGGTGCGGTCCCCATCTTGGCCAAGGGGGCCGGGATCGGGACGACCAGCCGCTTCCGCCCCATCACCTTCAAAAGGCAGCGGACCACATCGTCCATCGATATCACCTGTGGACCGCCGATCTCGTACACGCGGCCCCACGATTCATCCAGTTCGAAGACGCGGGCAACAGTCTCCGCGATGTCGCCGACCCACACCGGTTGGATCACCTGACGTGCAAGACCCAACCGCGGAACGACCGGTGAGAACCGAGCGATCTCTGCTATGCGATTAAGGGCACGATCTTCCGGTCCATAAGCCCACGACGGTCTGAGGATCGCCCACTCGATGTCGCTCGACCGGATCGACCGTTCGGCGACACCCTTAGCGCGGTACCAGGACTTGTCACTTCGAGGGTCGGCGCCGGCGCCGCTCACGTAGAAGAAGCGACCCACGCCCGACGCTCGCGCTGCGCTGAGAAGGTTCTCGGTCCCCCACCTGTCGTAGCGGTCGTAGGTCAGGCCCTTACGAGGAACCTCGACCGGGTGGTTGGGGAATTGCACCGCAACTACGACTCCGTCGATCCCGTCGAGAATGCCTTTGAGAGAATCCGGCTGCGTAACGTCCCCTGCTATCGCTCGCACGGAATCGAGCCCTGAGATGCCTGCCACTTTGGAGGGGCTGCGAGACAGAACGGCAACTTCGTGGTCCGCCGCGATCAACCGGGCCGCGATGTGCCGGCCGAGAAAGCCGGTCCCACCCGCAACCGCGATCTTCACGAGAGCAAAGCGTCGATGAAGACCTTTGGATCGAATGGCTCGAGGTCGTCGACATCCTCGCCCAGGCCGACCAGCTTTATGGGGATGCCGAGTGTTTGCTCGACCGCGATGGCGATGCCACCCTTCGCGGTGCCGTCGAGCTTGGTAAGGACGACTCCCGTAACACCCGCAGCCGATGCAAACTCGCGCGCTTGCACCAGAGCGTTCTGACCGGCCGTAGCATCCAGCGTCAACAAAGCCTCACTAACCTCGTTCTCTTTCTCGATGACTCGACGGATCTTGGACAACTCGTCCATCAACGGAGTCTTGGTATGCAGCCGGCCGGCGGTATCAACGATCAAGACATCGATGCTCTTGGCACGCGCGTGTTGTAGCGCGTCGAACGCGACTGCCCCAGGGTCTGCTCCGGGTTGGTGCTTGACGATAGAGGCGCCGGTTCGCTCGGCCCAGATTCCAAGTTGCTCGTCCGCGGCCGCTCGGAAAGTGTCGGCTGCAGCCAGCGAGACGCTGCGGCCTCGTTCGCGCGCGTCGGACGCGAGTTTTCCGATCGTGGTGGTCTTGCCGGAACCGTTAACGCCGACGATCAGCCATACCGTCACGCCGTCCGGAGCGAGGTTCAGGCCACGATCCAGGTTGGGATCGAACATAGTTAACAGCTCGTCGGCCATTAGCGCCCGCGCTTCCTCTGGAGAGCTGATGCGTGCGTCGCGTGCCTTCGCCCGAAGGTCTTCGGTCACACGCTGAGCCACTTCGACTCCGACGTCCGATTGGATGAGGGCTGCTTCCAGGTCGTCCCACGTCTCGTCGTCTACCGGATGCCCGAAGACGGTAGTCAGATGGTCCGAGAGAAAGCGGCGACTCTTTGACAGTCGCTCTCGAACACCGGGTCGTGCCGGTGCCGATGGACGGGTGGTCACCGGCCGCTCGGCGGGGGCCCGGCGCTCGACGCTGGGTCGTGCTCCGGGCGCGCGAGTACGCCGTGCAGAAAGGAGGACGCCCCCAACGATCGCCAGCACGCCCACCACGGCGATGGCGATAAGGATGCCGGTCATCGACGACAGGCTAAAGCAATGAGCGCAGGGCTCAGGTCAGACGGTTGTCGTCTCCATGCGTTTGGCCACGACCCGCGACACACCATCTTTGCCGATCGAAACGCCGTACAAGATGTCTGCCGCTTCCATCGTTCGCTTCTGGTGGGTCACGACCAGAACCTGAGCGCGTCGCTCGAGCTCGGCAACGAGACCAAGGAACCGCGACAGGTTGACATCATCGAGCGCGGCTTCCACCTCGTCGAGCAGGTAGAAGGGCGACGGCCGGGACCTGAAGATCGCGAACAGGAACGCAAGTGCGACAAGGGATCGCTCGCCCCCCGACAGCAGCGAAAGCTTCCTGACGTTCTTCCCCGCCGGTTTCGCTTCGACCTCGATACCCGATGAAAGAACGTCATCCGGGTCGATCAGCTTCAGCTTGCCCTCGCCCCCAGGGAACAACCGGGTGAAGGTTTTCTCGAACTCGGTGGCCACGTCGGCGAACGCGCTCGAGAAAACCTCGACGATGGTTTCGTCGACTTCCTTTACGACCACCATCAGATCGCGCTTGGAGCTCTTCAGATCGGCGATCTGAGTTTCCAAGAAGGACTCGCGCTCGGCGAGCTTCTCGAACTCTTCTTTAGCATGAGGATTAACGGCCCCCAAGCGTTTGATCTCGCGATCTAGCTTCTCGATCCGTTCCCTAAGCGCAATGTCTTCGGCGTCGTCGGGAATGGTTACTTCCGCGAGGGCGTCCAGGGTGAGCGCCCACTCCTCCATCGCGCGCTCGGCAAGGGCATCGAGGCGCGCACCGACTTCGGCTCTCCGGATCTCGGCCTGGGTTTTGCGTTTGGCGACTTCGTCGAGAGCTTCCTGTAGCTCGCGCTCGCGAGCCCGCAGCGAGACGAGACGCCGCTCCGATTCGCGGGCTCGCTCGGCGGCCTGCTGCGCGGCGGCATGCGCGGTGACCGACCATCCCGACGCGCGCTCGCCGGCAAACCCGGCGATCTCGGCGATAGTCGCGGCGCGTTCGAGCATCCGGGCCAGCGCCCCTCGCAAGTCTTCGATCCCTTCGAGCGCCTTTTCTGCGTCCGCGATCCCACCTTCGGCTTCCTCGATGCGAAGTCGCGCGGACAGAACTCGTTCGTGCGCCGTGCGCCATCTGACTTCTGTGGTCGAGGCGTCGGCTGCTGCTTCCGCAGCCTTGGCGCGGGCAGAGGACACGATCCCCTCGCGTTCGGTCCGTGCTCGAGTCGCATCTTCGGATCGAGCTCGCATCGCCGGCAGCTCGGCACGGGTTTCGATCGCCGAGCGCTCCGCGTCGACGACGGCATCTCGCGCACGAGACAACTCATCGTCGATGGCTGCCAGCTCGACATCTCGTGCCTCGACCCGGCGCCGGCATGTGGCGACTCGCTCGGCCCCCCCAGACGCCAGCGCGTCGAGGCGCCGCAGCTCTTCATCCGATGCCGCTACTTCCTGCCATCGTTGCTCGACGACCGCTTCCGCTTCTGTCATCCGGCGGGCGGTCTGCTCGTCGGACTCGCCTGCGTCGGTTGCCGACAGCCGGGCCTGGGTGATCAAAGGAGCAACCCGCTCGAACGCGCCGGGAAGATCGTTGATAAGCGAAAGGACTTCCTCGAGAGCATCGACGCGCGCGATGGCGGCAGCTTTACCGGCTCCGGTGGCGGCACGCTCGTCGCGCAGTCCCCGCACCAACTCGCGTGACGCCTCGAGCCGGGTCTCCGCAGCGGCAGACGCTTCGGTCGCTGTATCGAGCTGATGGTCGATGGTTTGGAGATCCGCTTCGGCAGCCGTCAGCGCCTCACGTGCGCGCTCCCGTTCGGCAGCTACAAGGTCGCGTCGTTCCTGGGCCGCGGTGACGCGCGTCTCAGCGGCGGCGATCGCGGACCGGCCGGCAACTTCGGCCCCCTCGGCCCGCACCAAAGCCTGAGCATGTGTGACTTCGAGCTCCCGTGCTTCGACGAGCGATCGCTCCGCCGTTTGCACGTCGGCGGCGGCCGCTTCGGAGCGCTCGCGTGCGATCTGTGTCGCGCGCTCCTCTTCCTCGGCGCGGGCTTCCAAGCTCGTCGCTTGCTTGGTCCACCTCTCGATCTCGCCGGTTAACAGTCGGATGCGCTCGCGGTAGCCCTCCTCGGTTTCCGCTTGGAGTCGCGCCTCGATCCTTTTGGCACGCTCCGAGGCGAGACGCTTGAGGCCACCGAGGCGTTCGGCCGCTCTGGTGATCCGGTGCGCCGTCTGCTGGGTGGCCTCGGCGTTCTCTGCGATGGCTTCCCGTTCAGAGGTTGCATTTCCTAGAACCGCGCGCACGTTCGCCAGCTCGTCGTCGAGCAGGGCCGCGCGATGCGCGTCTGCCTCGGGATCGCTCGCGTCGGCAGCCGCTCTAAGGCGCGTCAGCTCGGCGGCGGCTAGGACTTGCTTCAGATCGATCTGCTCCGAGCGGAGCTCCGAGTAGGCGGCGGCCGCGCTCGCTTGCCTCTTGAGTGGCTTTATAGATCGGCGGAGCTCGCTCAACACATCGTGCAACCGGGTCAGGTTGTCGTCGACGCGCTCCATCTTGGTGAGAGCTCGTTGCTTACGCCGCTTGTACTTCCCGATCTGGGCTGCTTCTTCGATGAACGTCCGGCGGTCCTCGGGGCGCGCGTGGAGAACGGCGTCCAACTGACCTTGTCCAACGACGGTGTGGATCGAGCGGCCGATCCCGGTGTCGGACAGCAGCTCGGTCACGTCGAGCAACCGGCACGCGGCGCCGTTGATCCGGTATTCGGAGGCGCCGGACCGATCTGTAGAACGGCTGATCGTGACTTCGCTGAGATCGAGCGGAAGGACGCGTGACGTGTTGTCCAGGGTGAGCTCGACCTCTGCGATGCCAAGACGGGGCCGTTCCGGTGAGCCGGCGAAGATCACGTCCTCCATCGAGCCACTACGGAGAGTGGAGGGAGCCTGCGACCCGAGCACCCACTGGAGGGCGTCGGCGATGTTGGATTTGCCCGAGCCGTTGGGTCCCACGATGACGTTCACGCCCTGCTCGAAGTCCAGGACGGTGGCGTCCGCGAACGACTTAAAGCCCGCCAATCGCAGGCTTTTTACAAACATTGGGTCAACCTAGCAGTGGGGTCTCGGCCGACCCCGGCAATCCTGAGCCATGCGGCGACCTACTTGATCTTGAAGGTCTTCTCGTTGCGCGGCGGCTCTCGATCGACTTGGACCCCCGCCACCCGCGCCCCTTTGGGCCCGGCACGGCACAAGCCGACCACGCGATAGACCTCGTCGCGCGGGCCCTCGAGAACCGCTTCGACGCGTCCGTCGTTGAGGTTCTTCACCCACCCAGTAACGCCTTGCTCATTTGCCTTGTCGGCGATGGCCTGGCGGAAATTCACACCCTGGACGTCTCCCGCGACGAAGACGTGAACCCGGGTTCGATCCTCCACTTGGCTACCTCCTGAAGCTGCTGTTGCGGATGGACATTGCAGATACGACGATGCCGGTCGACCCGGCGTGGACTACGACTGGCATTGCGGGCAGAAATAAGTCACGTAGCTACGAGGAACCTCGACACGCTCGATCGTGGAGCGGCAGCGTCTGCACGCATCCCCGTCCCGCTCGAACACTTTCAGCTCCCATTGGAACATCCCGGGAGGCACGGGCGCGAGCGTGTTCGTCTCGAGCGCCAAAGTGCCGCCCGCCTTGAGGGCGTCCTGCATCGTCTCCATCAAGGCGCGGTACAGACGACGCACGTCTTGCGACGTCAGCTTGTTGGACATCCGGTCGTGACTGATGCCGGCCGCGAAGAGGACTTCGTCCGAGTACACATCCCCGAGACCGACGATGAACGTCTCGTCCATCAGGAGCTCTTTCATCTTTGCCTCGCGCTCGACAAGCAAGCCGGAGAACTCCTGCCACGCGACCTGATGCTCGAGGGGGTCGATCTTGAAGTCGCTGAGGCTCTCCATCTGCTCGATCTCCTCGACATCCGCGACGAAGACCTCGCCGGTGCGTTGGGGATCGACCATTCGAAGGTGGCCACCGATCGTGAACGTGATCACGATGTGCGTGTGGGTGACAACGGGTTCGGATGCGCTGGTCTTCATCAAGCGACCGGTCGTGCCGAGGTCGAAGACCATCACCCGGCCGTTGTCGAGATCCATGAAGAGCCTGCGTCCAACGCGGCGCACCTTCTCGATCTTGGCGCCGACCAGAAGCTCTTCGAACTCCTTGCGCCGGCCGTGACGGCGGATGATCTTCATCGCGTTGGTGCCGGGACGGATCTCGACCTCTTTGATGCGGCGTCCGACGACCTCGTTCTCGAGATCTCGCCGCAGCACTTCGACCTCAGGCAGGGCGAGCATCATCGGGCGCGTGCCTCGCGATCGAGTTTCTTCAATGCCGCGCGGGCGGCTTGCTGCTCGGCCTCTTTCTTACTTCCTCCAACTCCGTTGCCGCACAACTCGGAGTCGATATAGACGTGGGCCGAAAATTGCTTGTCGTGGTCGGGACCCGACGATGCGACGCGATATCGGGGCAACTCGCCGGTGGTCTTGACGGCGATCTCCTGCAACGCGGTCTTCGCGTCGAACCTCTCTTTGGTTGCCCATACGTCCGCGATGAGCGGCCTGAAGATCCGGCGCAACGCGTCACCTATGGTGGCATCGCCGCGATCGATGTAAACCGCGCCGACCAGCGCCTCGAACGCGTCGGCCAACAGAGACGACTTGTCTTTCCCGCCCGAAGAGTCTTCGCCTTTGCCGAGCCGAAGGTGCTCGCCGATGCCCATCGACCGCGCGATGTCTGCGAGAGCAGAGGTGTTGACGACACTGGCGCGCAGCCGGGCCATCTCGCCTTCGCTCAACTCGGGATAGTCCCGAAAGATGATGTCGGTCACGACGGCTCCAAGGATTGCGTCGCCGAGGAACTCGAGGCGCTCGTTCGTGTCCTGCGCCGTTTCGCTTTCGAACGCGAAGGAACGATGGGTGAGGGCGAGCTCATATATGGGACCGAGTTGCGCGGGGACCCCTAACGCGTCGAGTCCCAATACGGCGCTACTCGGTCTCGACGGCCTGGCGTCCTGCGTAGTAACCACAGTTAGGGCAGACGCGGTGCGGCATCTTGGGCTGACGGCACTGAGGGCATGCCGAGTACGTCGGCGCATCGACCCGCCAGTGGGCGCGCCTCATGCGCATCTTGGATCCGGTCTTTCGTCTCTTGGGTACAGCCACCCTCGACTCCCTTCAGTTGGCGCCCAGTCGTGTCTTCAGTTCGTCCAGCGCGGCCCACCTGGGATCCGTGTTGTCCTCGGTGCACGAGCACGTGCCGGCGTTGAGATCGGTGCCGCATCGCCCACAGATGCCCTTGCAGTCCTGCCGGCATACGGGGTTTGCCGGCAGGGCCAGAACCACCGCATCGCGAACCATCGGCTCGAGGTCCATCTGCTCTCCGGAGATCCGGTAGAAGTCGTCGGGCGTCTCGACTTCGGTGGAGCCGGAGACGAACAGCTCGCAGACATCGACCTCCACCGGGCTGGTGAAGGTCGTCAGGCATCGAGCGCACGTCAGCTGGGTCTTGGCATGGACCGGCCCGGTAACCAGGACCCCCTCGACTACCGACTCGAGTCGCAGCGAGGCCGCCACAGGTGAGTCGGATAGCGCAGCGAGGCCTACCCCCCCGTCGATCGACCGCGCAACCTCGACGTCACGGTAGTGACCGGGTCTATCGAGGATGTCGACAATGGAAACAACTAGGTCTTGCACGCGCGCGTCCTAGATCTAGGCCTCGTGAGAGCTGTCGCGACAGGCGGCGAGAGCCGCCAGCCGGGGGAAAATGATAGCAGAACGGCCTATTTTCCCAGCTTATGGCAGGTGCTAGACGGCGCTCCGACCAAGCTCCGCGGCCGCGTCGAAGGGACCCTCCACGGGGGCCTCGGTGACCTCGCCGTCGCTGCCCGTCGGTACCGCGCCGGTGGTCTTGTCGCCTCGCAACTGCTCGCGGCCCTTGGCCACCGTCGACAGGGTCTTGTTGAGCAGGATCTCGAACGCCGCGAGCTTCTGGTCGATGTAGTCCTCGGCCTCGAGACGGATGCGCGCCGCTCGATCCTTGGCCTCGTCGGTGATCCTCTCCGCCTCGCGCTGTGCGGCATGGACGATCTCAGTGCGGGACAGCAAACGATCCCGCTGCTCCTGCGCCTCCGCGATGATTCGCTCGGCCTCTTTGCGCGCCCGTGCCAACAGCTCATCTCGGTCACGGGTCATCCACCGGGCTTGGCGGATCTCATCCGGTACCTGCTCTTTCAGTTGCGCGAGCAGGTCCAAGAACTCGTCGCGATTGATCACCGCGCTGGACGACAAAGGGACGGACTTCGCCTCTTCGATGAGGACTTGGATCTCGTCGATCCGTTCGATCAGGTCCATCGATCACCTTTCGGGGAAGTGACTTTGCTCGATGGGGGCCGCGAAAGCAGCCGGCCCGCGCTCCCTATGCTAGCCGTCTCGGAAGCGTTCTAGTAGGGCCTTTGCCACCACAGGGGGGACCAACCCCTCGATATCGCCCCCGTAGCGGGCCACTTCTTTGACCAAGCTCGAGGACAGAAACGCCCAGGCCGGCTTGGCGTTGACGAACATCGTGTCCAGGCCCGGGTCCAGCGTGGAGTTCATCTGAGCCATCTGGAGCTCGTATTCGAAGTCGGACACGGCCCGGAGCCCCTTCACCACCAGTTTCAGGTCGCGTTCGAGAGCCAGGTCGACGAGCAGGCCGTCGAAGGAGGTGATCTCGACGTTGTCTATCCCAGACAAGCATTCGGTCAGGAGGTCGACGCGCTCGGTGGCGCTGAACAGGGGGGCTTTGGAGGGGTTCGCTATGACCGCAACGAGAACCGAGTCGAAATAGCGGGCGGCACGTTCGATGACGTCGATGTGGCCGTTGGTCGGAGGGTCGAAAGACCCCGGGCACAGGGCCGTGACCACTAGCCCTCGTCTTCGTGGCAGAAGATCAGAAGCTTCGACTGGCCGTACTCCCGCTCCCACATCATCTCGAGGCCCAGCGGGTTGAGCTTCGACTCCTTGGCCTGGCGGTGGACCACGATCCGGCCCTCGTCGGACAGGAACCCGCCGGTCACGAGGGACTCGAGGTCGGCTCTGACCGAGGCCACGGGGTTGCTGTAGGGCGGGTCCAAGAAGACGAGATCGACTCGGCGTTCGGCACCACGGCCGAGGGTCGCCTGAACATCGGCCCATACGACCTCAGACTTCCGGCCGAAGCCCGTGGTCTTGATGTTGGCCTCGAGCTTGACGATGGCCTCGCGCGCGTTCTCGACGAAGGTGGCTTTCTTGGCGCCGCGAGAAAGTGCCTCGAGCCCCAAGGACCCGGACCCCGCGTAGAGGTCGAGGATCACGGCTCCCTTCAAGCCCCCCAATGCGGAGAACAGAGCCTCTTTCATCATGTCGGTCATGGGGCGGGTGCCGAGACCCGGGGACTTCAACCGAAGTCCCTTTGCCGACCCAGAGATAACGCGCATGGCCCTAAAAACTACCCTGACTGGACCACCTCGAGGGCTCCGGGCGGGAACCGGTCGGTCATCTCGGCTCTCAGCCAGGTGTTCTCGTACGCATGAAGCTCGGGGTCCTCATCGATGATCTCGGTCGCAAGATCGCGCGCTTTCTTGATCACATCTTGGTGTTGAAGCACTCGCACCAGCTTCAGTTGAGGCATGCCGGACTGACGCGCGCCGAACAACTGACCCTCACCCCTCTGCTTCAGATCCACCTCCGCCAGCTTGAATCCGTCGACGGTGGATTCCACCGCGAGCAAGCGCTCTGCTACGGACGCGATGGCGGGATCGTCCTTCGATGCGTCTAGGTCGACGTTGGTCGCCAGCACGCAGTAAGAGGGATGCTCACCGCGACCGATGCGTCCGCGAAGCTGGTGGAGTTGCGCAAGGCCGAAACGATCGGCGTCTTCGATAAGCATCACCGTCGCGTTCGGGACGTCGACACCAACTTCGATGACCGTGGTCGCGACAAGGACGTTGGTTCCGCCGTCCCGGAAAGCGGTCATGGCTCCCTCTTTCTCCGCGCTCTTCATGTCCCCATGGACCAAGCCGACTTTGAGATCCGGGAACACTTCGGTCGCAAGCCGTTTCGCTTCGCCCTTGGCGCTTCGGAGCTCCACCTTGTCGGACTCATCCCGAAGCGCGTAAACGACGAATGCTTGTCTGCCTTCGGCGACCTCTGCTCGGATCAGGTCGTAAGCCGCGTCGCGAGCGCGTTCATCGGCTGCGATCGAAGTCGTGATGGGCCGGCGTCCTTTCGGAAGCTCGTCCAAGATCGAAACGTCGAGGTCCCCGTAGATCGTTACCGCGAGCGAACGAGGGATCGGGGTGGCGGTCATCACGAGGATGTCGGGCGCGCCACCAGCGTCGCCGTTCTTGTCCATAAGGGCCTTGCGTTGATGGACACCGAAGCGATGTTGTTCGTCGACGACCGCGAGCCCAAGGTCCTTGAAGGCGACCTGTTCTTGGATCAGTGCGTGCGTGCCGATCACAAGGTCGATGTCCCCATTCGCGATCCCGCTGAGGATCTCTTCGCGTTGTGCTGCCGCCGTCGAGCCCGTGAGCAATCTGACGACCGGACGCCTCGACACGTGCGCGAACAGGTTGCGGGCTTCATCCGCGCCGAATGCCCGGTCGAGCAACTCGTTGACCGTCAGGTGATGCTGTTCGGCCAGAACCTCGGTCGGTGCCATGATCGCCGCTTGCCGTTTGCCTTGGATCGAAATCAGGCATGCATAGACGGCGACGACCGTCTTACCCGAACCCACCTCGCCCTCGACCAAGCGGTGCATCGGATACGACTTCGTCATGTCCGACGCGACCTCGCGACACGCCTGCTTCTGCGCGGTGGTCAGCTCGAACGGCAAAGCCGACACGAAGGTCTCCCCTAGAGAGTCCGCTTCCGGGGCCGGATGCGGGATCCCGCGCACCGACAGCTCGAGCTTTCGCTTCCGATAGACGAGACCGAGTTGCAGCGTGAAGACCTCGTCGAAGACGATCCGGTTTCGGGCCGCGAACACATCGTCGGGATCGTCTGGGAAATGGATCTTGTGCAGAGCTTCGTTCCTCGAGATGAGGTGGAATCTGCCTCTGACATCCTCGGGCACGGGATCGAGGATCTCTCCGACCTTCTCGAACGTCTCCCACATCAGCCGCCGGATCTGGTCGCTCGGCATGTCGGCGGTCGCGGGGTAGATCGGGATGATGCGCCCGACGTTGAACGGCTCGGCCCCCGTCTTCACCAGCTCGAACCGAGGGCTTGTCATCTGGAGCTTGCCTCTGAACGTTGCGAGGCGCCCGTAGAAGAAACCTTGAGTTCCCGGACTCAGCTTCTTCGCGATCCAGTCCTGGTTGAACCACGTGACATCGATCGCTCCGGTCTCGTCCTTGATCCGCCCCTTTATCAAGGTGCGTCGCTTCTTTTGACCCTTCTTGCTCGGGAGCTGGAACGGCCGGCCCATTGTTTGGACGGTGGCGTGGATCTGGATCTCGTCCGGAGTGTCTTCTTCCCCCACCGCACGTGCGATCTCGGCGATCGTGTGGAGCTTGGTGCGATCCACGTGGCGACGCGGGTAGTGCTGAAGAAGGTCCTGGACGGAGGTTATGCCCATCTTCTCGAGGGCCGCCATGCGCGCCGCCGTCACCTTCAGATCGCGAGCGCGCGGCCCTTGACCGAACAGTTCGAGCCCGGTCGGGCGCGGTGGAACGACTTCGCCGACCACGCGGCTCTTGGTAGTCGAGGGCATGTGAATGAATGTAGCCGCCGGGCGTATGGATGAGCCGTAAATACGAGCCACCGGACCCCCTTTGGTAGCATCTGGCGCTCTATGGCCTCTGTATGTGACATCTGCGGAAAGACCCCGGGGTTCGGGAACAACATCTCGCACTCCCACCGGCGCACCCGCCGGCGCTTCAACGCGAACGTCCACCGCATGAAGGTCATGGTCAACGGCGCTCCCAAGCGGGTACACGTCTGCACCAAGTGCCTGAAGGCCAACAAGGTCAGCCGGGCCTAGCCCCTTTCCAGCCACCTCTTCCTTCCAGATCCCCCTCGCCTTATTTAGGTCGACCTGCTGTGGGTAACGTGGACAAGATGAACGCCGTGCAACAGGTGGGGGCCCAAGCCAAGGTTCGAGTCGAGCGTGCCCGCGCCCGCTTTGGGCTGGTCGACATCGTCATGCGGGTGTTCAAGCGGTTCTCCGAAGACGACGGCGGGTCGTACTCGGCGGCGCTCACCTACTACCTGTTCTTCTCGCTGTTCCCGCTGCTGCTTTTCGCGGCTTCGCTGCTCGGCTACATCACTTTCGGAAACCACGACCTGCAGCAGAAGATCTTCTCGAGCGGCTTACGAACGATCCCGCTGCTAAAGGATGCGCTGTCACCCAACGGCGTCGGGACCTTGCAGTCCGCACGTGGCCCGGCAGCGATCATCGGTCTGGTTCTCGCGCTCTACTCGGGAACCGGAGTGATCGTTGCCTTGCAGCATGCGCTCAACAAGATCGACCACATCCACGACGAGCCGAACTTCATCCAGAAGCGGCTGCGCGCTATCAAATGGCTTGCCGTTCTAAGTGTTGCAGCGGTGGCTTCGCTGGCGCTAACCACGGTGGCACAGCTCGCCGGGCCGCTGGCCGCAGTCCTCGGGATCTTCGGAGGGCTTGTCCTCAACATCGGAATCTTCATGACCGCCTTCCGATTCCTCCCAGCATCGGATTACAGCTGGAGAGACGTGTTTCCCGGAGCATGTGTCGCGGCAGCCGTCTTCGAGCTTCTGAAACTGTTCGGGGCGCTCTACCTCGAGCACGGGAGTAAGGCGCGTAACGACACATTTGGGGCGCTGGCGGGGGCCGCCACTTTGCTCGTAGCCTCATTCTTGCTCGCACAGGTCATCCTGTTATCTGCAGAAGTGAACGCGGTATTGAAGGAACGGCGGACGACTAGAACGGAACATCTAACTTCCGAGGAGGCCACATGAGCACACGACCCACGACGAATAAGACTCCCGATTCCGCACTCGGCGGAGCCGTCGACATCTTCAAAGGCAACGGCCAAGCGGAAGACAAGAGCGCCGGCCGGCTGATGAAAGAGGTCACCGAAGACCTCTCGACTCTCATCCGCAAAGAAGTTGAGCTTGCGAAGCAAGAGGTTGGACAGTCGATCGCCGAAAAAGTTAAGGGCGGCGCGATCATCGCCATCGCCGGGACCTTCGCTTTCTTCGGTTTGATCTTCGCCCTGTTAGCGTTGCGCGACGGCCTCGACACCTTTCTGTGGACCTGGGTCGCGGACCTCGTCACTACAGGAGCGCTTGTGCTGCTGGGTGTTCTAGCGGCCGAGATTGCGATCAAGAAGTTGAAGAAGCCGATCTCCGCGGAGATGACCAAACACAGCATCAAGGAGGACGTCCAGTCGGCCAAGACGCTCGGGAAACACTAAGTGAGATAGAGCAGACCCGAGAGGAGCTCGCCCATAAGGTCGACGCTCTCGTCGATCAGGCAAAGGTCGAAGCTGCCGCTCTGGGCAAGAGGCTTGCGATCGGTGCTGCCTGTCTGGCAGGAGTGCTCGTTCTCGGTATCGTTGCGAAGCGTCTAGTTCGTTCGTGACGAAGTCTGACGTCCGCTCACCTCGCGACAGATCAGAACATGGCAAGCCGGGTGGAAC
>JBHELU010000196.1:0-4588 GCA_046262955.1 Actinomycetota bacterium
CTCTGAAAGAGGGCGACATCGTCGAGCACCTGCTCAAGACAACCGCTCACGCCTACCTGTTGATGTTCTCGAACACAGGCCGCGTCTATCGATTGAAAGCGCACGAGATCCCGAAGCGTGACCGCACCGCCCGGGGCACGGCCGTCGTCAACGTCGTTTCGATGAAACCCGATGATCGCGTAGCGGCCGTGATCGACACGCGCGACTACGAAACCAACCGGTACCTGTTGATCGCCACCAAGCGCGGGATGGTCAAGAAGACTCTGTTCCGTGAGTACGACTCGTCGCGCCGCGAGGGGATCATCGCTCTCAATCTGCGCGACGGAGACGAAGTAGTCCGCGTCATCCCGACGTCGGGGAAGAACGACGTCCTTCTGATCACGAAGAAGGGCAAGGCCATCCGGTTCGCCGAGGACAAGGTCCGGCCCATGGGCCGTACCGCGACCGGCGTCATCGGCATCCGTCTCGACCCGGACGACGAAGTCGTTGCCTCAGACGTCATCGAATCAGCTCAAGAGCTCCTCGTGGTGACCGAGTTCGGCTACGGCAAACGCACGAAGCTGTCAGAGTTCCCCAAGAAGGGTCGCGGCGGCAAGGGCGTGATCGCAGCGAAGTTGACAAAGCCACGCGGTCAGATCGCGGGAGCCTCTGTTGTGACCTCGGGCGACGAGGTGTTCCTTATCTCTGACGACGGCGTCGTGATCCGCATGGCAGTCAACACGATCTCGCGTCAGGGCCGGCCCGCCACTGGAGTGCGGATGATGAGTCTTCAGGAGGGCGCTCGAGTGTCGGCCGTTGCGCCGGTTGTCGGCGAGTCCGAAGAGGGTCAGGGCAAGCTCACTTAGGCTTTCCGAGCCGCCCAAACTCGGCATGTGCAGGACTTTTCTTCCATACTCACAACAGTTCAGAGCACTCGAGCGGGGGTTCAGTGACCACCGGCGAACGACCTCCCGGCAGATGGGAGACCGAGGCAACGACTCCGACGGGGGGGCACCTTCCCCCCGATCGCAGCGCGTCCGGGCCCCTGTTCGAACCACTCGACCCATATCCGGTAACGGAGCCTCCACTCACCGAGCAGGCCCCCGTGCCGCGCTCCCCGGCAAACATCCCCGGCCCCAGGCAGCGACCGTCTCTTCGCCGCCGGCTGCCGGTCAGGCGCGTGAAGCGAACGCTTCGCCACATCGATCCGGTGAGCGTTCTGAAGCTGTCGGCCTTTTACTACGGGGTGTTCTTGATCATCTGGATGCTGTTCGCTGCCGTCGTGTACTTCATCCTCAAATCGGCAGGCACCTTCGACAAGGTAGAAAAGATCGCCACTTCGTTCGCGTTCTCGCTGCATCTCCACATCACTCTGCTGTGGGTCGAGAAGTGGGCGTTCTTGATCGGACTGATCTTCTTGGTCATCGCCTCGATCGTGAACCTGTTCCTGGCGTTCGTCTATAACTTTGCCGCGGACATCGTCGGTGGGGTCGAGCTCACGTTCATGGAGAAAGACCTCTAGAGTTCTAATCGATGAACGACTCGATGATCTCGTTGCGCGATGTGACGAAGGTATTCGGGGACGGCTCTCCTGCCGTCGGCCATCTTTCTCTCGACATCGAACGCGGTGAGACCGTGGTTCTCGTCGGCCCTTCCGGATGCGGCAAGACGACCACGATGCGAATGATCAATCGGTTGATCGAGCCCACTTCGGGAGCCATCGAGATCGACGGGCGCGACGCGCTCGGCCAGGATCCGGTGCAGTTGAGACGGAGCATCGGATACGTGATCCAGAGCATCGGGTTGATCCCCCACAGACGCGTGGCGGACAACATCGCAATGGTCCCCGACCTACTGGGATGGGACGAGAAGAAGATCACCGCGCGTACTAAAGAACTCGTCGAGATGTTCGATCTCGACACCGAACTGATGGACCGTTACCCGGCAGAGCTGTCCGGCGGACAGCGTCAACGCGTGGGAGTAGCACGAGCGCTTGCTGCGGATCCCCCGGTCATGCTGATGGACGAACCTTTCGGAGCCGTGGACCCGATCGTCAGAGCTCGCTTACAGGATCAGTTCCTGGACATCCAACAGGAGCTAAAGAAAACCATTGTCTTCGTAACTCACGACATCGACGAGGCCATCAAGATGGCGGATCGCATCGCGATACTGAATAAAGGCGGACGGATCGAGCAGTACGCGACGCCGGAAGAGATTCTCCGAGCTCCCGCCAACGAATTCGTCAAATCCTTCGTGGGATCGGAACGGGGCTTGAAGCGGCTCGCGCTGATCTCAGTCGCGGAGATCGAGACCGAGCGCGGCCCCGTCGTCGGCCCGGATGCTCGTCGCGACGAGGTTCTTGCCGAGATCGATCGCGGCGGATTCGGCTGGACCAGTGTCGTGGCCGATGGGGAACTTCTCGGGTGGATCGATAGCGATGCGATGGAGAAGGCAACCGACGCGGCATCGGCCGGACCGAGGCCCTTCAGTGCTTACGTAACGTCCGAGAGCTCCTTGCGCCAGGCTTTGGATTCCATCGTCACCTCGCGCACGAACGTTGCGGTGGTTCTCGAAGATGGTCAGCGCTACAAGGGGATCCTCACCCTCGAAAGGATCTCCCGAGAGATCACGAACGCCAACTCCCAAACCCCCGAATGACGTCGGCCCAAGGGACGTTCGAGCAGCCGCTCATCTTGTGGAGCTGGATCGGCGACAACAAAGACGAGATCTTCCATCGACTGTTCGAGCACATCGAGCTAACCGCCATAGCAGTGGTGATCGGCCTGGCGATCTCGATCCCACTCGGGATCTATTCGTATCGCCACCGACGCGCGTACGGACCGATCGCAGCGGTCACCGGCATCCTCTACACGATCCCGAGCCTGGCGTTGTTCGCGTTCCTAGTTGCCTACACCGGCCTGACGATCACCACAGCAGAGATCGGGCTCGTCAGCTACACGCTTCTCATCTTGATCCGCAACATCGTCGCGGGGCTCGATGCGGTTCCCGAGGAGGCGCGGGAATCTGCAACGGGCATGGGCTACTCGCGCCGGCAGTTGCTGTGGCGCGTCGAGATTCCCCTTGCACTGCCGGTCATCATCGCCGGGATACGCATCGCGACGGTTACGACCATCGGGCTAGTGACAGTGACCGCGATCATCGGCAAAGGAGGGCTCGGGCACTTCATCCTCGACGGACTGCTGCAGAACTTCCCGACCGCGGCGATCCTGGGGGCGGTGCTGTCGATCCTGCTCGCGGTCCTCGTCGACGCCTTGCTGCTGCTATCGGAGCGCATCCTTACGCCATGGTCTCGGGCAAGAGTGAGGGCTTAGCGTGGGCGTTCTATCCAAGGCTTTCGACTTCCTTACTGCCGCTGCGAACTATCACGGAGATACGGGTATCCCGGCGCGGCTGTGGGAACACGTGCAGATGTCATTGCTCGCCCTGGCGATCGCAACCGTGATCGCACTTCCCATCGGGCTATTGGTAGGTCATCGTCGAAAAGGCGGCTTTGTAGCGGTCACCATCGGGAACCTTGGGCGTGCCCTCCCATCTTTCGGGATCCTCGCGATCGTGTTCCCATTAACCCTTCGCTACCTGCATCTGGGAAGCCTGGGATTCGTTGCCACATTGATCACCCTCATCTTGCTCGCGATCCCGCCGATCTTGCTCAACTCATTCGTTGGGACGCGCGAGGTCGACAACGACACCATCGAGGCCGCGCTCGGGATGGGACTCAGCGGGGGCCAGGTCCTGATGGGCATCGAGCTTCCGCTGGCAGCACCACTGATCGTCGCCGGTCTGCGAACCGCAGCGACTGCAGTGGTCGCGACCGCAACGCTTGGAGCCTTCGTGTCCTGGGGCGGTCTGGGGCGCTTCATCGTGGATGGGTTGTCGCAAGGTGACCAGGGACAACTTGTAGCAGGCGCGTTCTTGGTTGCGGCGCTCGCGGTATTCACCGAAGCTGCATTCGCATTGCTTCAGCGCGCGGTCGCACCCCCGGCAACGAAGAAGAAACGAGTGGCTCGGGTCGATGCGAAGTCGGTTCCAGTGGGCACCTAGGCCCTATATCGTTTGCGCCGGCAGACGAGGGGGCCGAGAGGAAGCCTCCGCGAAAAAGAAAGGGAGGCTACCCATGCGGATCTTCCGCAGAAGTGTCCTCGGGGCGACGCTCGCAGCGTTCGTGGTTCTCGCGACCGCTTGTGCGTCGGGAGGGGATAACAACACCAGCGGAGCCAACGACTCCGGAAGCAAACCGAGCCTGACGGTCGGCGTGTCTGGCGCATTCCCCGAGAACCAGATCGTTGCTGAGATGTACGCGCAGGTGCTCGACAACGCCGGATACAAGGTGTCGACGCAGTTGGATATCGAGTCCCGTGAGGTGTCCGACCCGGCCCTCGCGTCCGGAAAGATCGACATCAAGCCCGAATATCTGGCGTCTGAGTTGCTGTTCTTGGACCCCAAGGCAAAGGCAAGTGGTGACCCCACGAACAACGCCAACCTATTGAAGCCGCTGTTGGCCGACAAGGGGATCGACCTGCTTACCCCGTCGGCGGCGCAGGACCAGAACGCATTCGTCACGACTCAAGAACTTGCTTCGAAGGACAAC
>JBHELU010000197.1:0-5249 GCA_046262955.1 Actinomycetota bacterium
CTCTCGTACTGATCTGGGTGGAACGTCTGTGGAGGCCGTGGCGGATGGCTTACGTGGAGAACGCCGATAGCTCTGGAGACGAGTGCATCTTCTGCTCGCACCTGAAGGAGCCCGACGACAGGGCTCTGATCTTGCATCGTGGCGAGCACGCTTTCATCTTGATGAACGCGTTCCCTTACAACACCGGACATGTGATGGTGGCGCCGCTTCGACATGTGGGGGACTTAGTCGATCTTTCGGACGAGGAACGCAACGACCTGATGGCGCTCACGGTCCGAGCCGAAGCCGCGATCCGTGCTGCGATGAAGCCGGATGGTTTCAACATGGGGGTGAATGTCGGTCGCGTTGCGGGGGCAGGCGTTCCGGGGCACGTCCACAACCATGTCGTCCCCCGCTGGGGCGGGGATACGAATTTCATGACGACGGTGGGCGATGCGAAGGTGCTCCCCGAGGGCCTGGAGGACACCTACAAAAAACTACGCTCTCACTTCTAGCCCGCTGCCCCGCAGAAATCCACTCCGTCGGTTCTGCGAGCTCTTTTCCAGAAAAGTGATCTAGATGTGCACTTTCCTGGAAAAGAAGCAGCTGCTCGGCGGGGTTAGTGGGCGCCGGCGGTTTCTTTCTCGGCCTTCGCAGCGTCCACGATCTTCTGGGCCCGGTCGTGCGGAACCTCTTGGTAGTGCGAGAAGCCCCACGAGAAAGTCCCTTGGCCCCCGGTCATCGACCGAAGATCCGTCGCGTAGTGCGTGACTTCGCCGAACGGAACCTTCGCCTTGACGATCTGGCGGTTGCCGCCAACGGTATCGATGCCCTCGGGGATACCGCGCCTCTTTTGTAGGTCACCCATGATGTCGCCGGTGAATTCCTCGGGGACGAGTACCTCGAGGCTCCAGATCGGCTCGAGCAAGGTCACGCCGGCTTTTTCCGCAGCCTCTTTGATCCCGTGCGAGCCGGCCAGCTGGAACGCCATGTCTGAGGAGTCCACGGTGTGGTACTTGCCGTCGACCAGCTGCACTTTGATGTCGATCATCGGGAAGCCGGTGCCGAGGCCGTTCTCCATCGCGGCCCTGATGCCCTTCTCGACCGACGGGATGAACTGAGAGGGGATGGCTCCGCCGAAGATCTTGTCTTCGAAAACGAATCCTTCACCGCGAGCGATCGGCTCTACCTTGATGTTCGCAACGCCGTACTGCCCGTGCCCTCCGGATTGCTTGACGTGCCGCCCGAGCGCGTCGACCGGCTTCTGCAATGTCGAGCGATAAGGAACCTTGAACGGAACGTCTTCGACCTCGACATTGAATTTGCGCTTCAGACGCTCGAGAACTACGTCGAGGTGCGCGTCGCCCATGCCCCACAGGATCGTCTGGTGCGTCTCGTCGTTGCGCTCCAGACGTAAGGCGGGGTCTTCTTCGATCAGCTTGTGAAGGCCGATCATCAGTTTGTCTTCGTCGCCCTTGGTCTTGGGTTGGATGGCCTTCGGGAGCAGGGGCTCGGGAGCTTCGATGGTGGGGAGCACCACAGCCGCGCTCTTATCGGCGATCGTGTCTCCGGTCACCGTGTGATTGAGCTTTGCGATGGCGCCGATGTCGCCGGCCGGGATCTCCGACAGTGTCTCTTGGGTCTTTCCACGCATCGTGAACACGTGGCCGACGCGCTCGTCGATCTTCTGCGTAGCGTTGAACAGAGACGTGTCGCCAAAAACCTTGCCTGAGTAGACACGGAAGAAGCTGACCCGGCCCACATAAGGGTCGGTGATCGTTTTGAAGATCAATGCCGACATCGGAGCGTCGGGCTTGGCCTCGCGAGTCTCGCCCGCATCCGTTTCGATCGGCGGCCGGTCGAGCGGCGACGGCCCGGCGGCCACGATGATGTCGGCCAGGCGATCGACGCCGATCATCTTGGTCGCGGCCCCCACAACCACCGGGAAGATCGTGGCGCTTGCCAATCCGTCGTGAAGCGACCTCACGACCTCCTCGCGCGTCAGCTCTCCGGATTCCAGATAGCGCTCGAGGAGCTCGTCGTTGGTCTCGGCAACCGAGTCGTACAGGGCAGTGCGGACTTCGTCGAGTCGAGCCTGGCGATCCTCGGGCACCGGTTCGTCGGTGACCTTTCCGTTTTCGTCGTACGCGAATGCTCCTGCATCGATGACCGAGATGACGCCTCTGAATTCGTGCTCGCGCCCGAGGGGTAACGAAAGGGGAGCGATCCCCATACCGAAGTTGTCACGCAGTTGCTCGAGCGTCGAGCGGAAGGAAGAGTTCTCGCGGTCGAGCTTGTTGACGAAGACGATCCGAGGCAGGTTGAGCTCGTTCGCGTAGTTCCACGCGGCCTGGGTTTGAACCTCGACGCCCTCGACGCCGGAGACCACGAACACCGCAAGGTCCGCCACTCGCATCGACGCGCGCAGGTCGCCGATGAAATCTGCATATCCCGGCGCGTCCAGCACGTTGATCTTGTGGTCGCCCCACTCGACCGGCGCGAGCGCCGTCGATACTGAGATGCCTTTGCGGATCTCCTCTTCGTCGAAATCGCACACGGTGTTGCCCTCGGTGATCTTTCCCATGCGGGTGAGCGCGCCCGAGCGGAACAGGAGTGCCTCGGCGAGAGAGGTCTTTCCGGATCCCCCGTGACCTACGAGGACGATGTTGCGGATGTTCTCGGTCGGATAGCTCTTCACCCTTTAGGGCCCCCTTTGTGTCGTACCGATGTGAGTATGCGGAGGCGACATCCTAGATTGATAACGACCCCTGCACCCAGGGCTGGGATGAGCCCACAACTAGGATTCGTGGCGTGATCAACGCAAAGGTGCGCGCGGGCTGGGACAAGCTGATGCGTCCCGTGGGCCGAACACTGGCCAAGAGCGGGCTCAGCCCGAACGCAGTGACCCTCTTCGGCGTAGCGCTTCACGCAGTGATCGCCGTGTGGATCGCTCAGGGCCGCTTCCTACTTGCGGGTTTGGTTGCCATCGTCGCGGCGTTCTCGGACGCGTTCGATGGAGCGGTGGCAAAGGCGAGGGGTCTGACCAGCACGTTCGGAGCACTCCTGGACTCGACCACCGACCGTGTCTCGGACGCGCTGATCTTCTTGCCCATCGCGTGGGTGTACGGAGTGCGTCCCGACCTCCCCTCTCACGATCACCCATGGGTTGCCGGCTTGGCGATGGGAACCCTCGTCGCTTCGTTCTTGGTGTCTTACGTGAAGGCACGCGCAGAGGGACTTGGGTTCGATTGCAATGTGGGATTCGCGGAGCGTGCCGAGCGTCTCATCCTGATCATTGCGGCGCTGATCCTGGACATCGTCCCCGCGATGCTCGTGATCCTGTGTGCGGCATCGGTCATCACGTTCTTTCAGCGGTTGTTCCACGTGCGTAAACAGGTCACGCGAAAGACCGTCGATGCGACACGCTAAGAGGCCACCCGATGAGGGACGGCTGATGCAGCTCGTGTACTACGCGTACGTGGGGGCCGCGGCTATCGCACGCGCTATCCCCGAGCGCTGGGCGTATCGCTTGGCCGGCTCTGCGGGGGCGATGCAAGCCAGACTGGCAAAGAAGAAGCGAGGACAGGTCGAGAAGAACCTCTCGAGGATCACGGGCGAGCTGCCGAGCTCACCCACCGTGCAACGCCTGGTCGTCGATGCATACCGCTCGTACGCGCGCTACTGGCTCGAGACGTTCAGCCTCGTGATGCGTGATCGTGATTTCTTCCTCGAGCGGTTCGACTGCCCGACGCAGGTCAGGATCGACAAGGTCCTCGCGCGCGGGAAGGGCGCGATCGTCGTCGTCGGTCACCTCGGGAACTGGGATGCGGCCGGCGCATGGGTTGGAGCCCGTGGCAACCGGCTGGTCACGCTTGCAGAGATCTTGAAGCCCCGGCGCATGTTCGATTTCTTCGTGGAGCACCGCGCGCGGCTCGGCATGAAGATCTATCCCGCGCAAGCGGGCGTCACGCGCGACCTGGTGCGCGAGATCGAGGAAGGCGCAGTCGTGGCGATCCTCGGCGACCGCGACCTGAAAGGAACCGGGCCCGAAGTCGAATGGTTCGGCGAGCCCGCGAACCTGCCGGCAGGTCCCGCATCGATCGCGCTCCGCGCAGGGGTCCCACTGCTCGTTGCCGGCGTATGGGGCGTTAGAAGGCCCGACGGCAAGCCCGGTTGGGAAGCCGAGATCTCCGAGCCGATCGAGCTTCCCGACGATCACGACCCGAACCACATCACGCGCGAGCAGATCACCGAGATGACTCGCAAGTACGCGGCGGTGCTCGAGGGCTACGTCGAACGTCGTCCCGAAGAGTGGCACGTCTTCCAACCTTTCTGGCCGGCCGACAAGCCGGCGAAGAAACGATGAAGGTAGCGCTGGTCTGCCCTTACGCCTGGGATCGGGTGGGAGGAGTACAAACCCACGTCGGAGCACTGCGCGATCAGCTCGCGCGGCGCGGACACGAGGCCCTCGTTATCGCTCCGGCGTCGTTCGGGGCGAACGTCAACGGATCGATCGTCCGTGCCGGACGCAGCCTGAACATTCCTGCTAACGGCTCGGTTGCACCTCTTTCGTTCGGACCTGCAGCGGCCGCCGGCGTCAGATCGGCGTTGTCGCGCTTCGATCCCGATGTCGTCCATGCCCACGAGCCGCTGATCCCGAGTTTGTCGTTGATCGCAACCACGCTGTCCCGCGCGCCGGTCGTCGGAACGTTCCACGCAGCGGCCGCGGGCAGCGTCGGCTATCACGTTGCCAAACCCCTACTCGAGCGAGCCGCGAACCGACTGAGTCAGAGAACGGCCGTGTCCGACGAGGCTCGGGAGCTGGTTTCGAAGTACTTCCCGGGTACCTATCGACTCACGCCGAATGGCGTTGACTTCGCAAAGTACGCGGACGCGACGCCAAAAGAGCTGGGGACCGGCAAGAAGGTCTTGTTTCTCTCGCGGCTCGAACGCCGAAAGGGGATCGAGGTGTTGCTTCAGGCGTTCACGCGCTTGCGAGATATCGATGCGCAACTGGTGATCGCCGGAACGGGACCAGAGGAGCGCGCCGCCCGGAAGCTGGCTCGCGAGCTGCGAGTGGACGCGGCCTGGCTCGGACGGGTTCCCGACGAAGAGAAAGCTTCTGTCTTCAAGGCGGCCGACGTATATTGCGCGCCGGCGCTCTCAGGAGAGTCATTCGGCATCGTCCTGCTCGAAGCGATGGCCGCGGGACGTCCGATCGTGGCAAGCGACATCGCCGGCTATACGGAGCTTCTCGCGCCGGCCGGCAG